>JANTHQ010000061.1 GCA_024762375.1 Anaerolineaceae bacterium | reverse complement strand
TCAAAAAGTGCAGTCATCATACTCAACCGGTCGCAGAATGGCAAACTGCCACAAAAAAAAGACGGCTCGGTGAGCCGTCTTTTGATAATTTTGTTGCTCCAGCGATTATGGAATGCACAGCACCTGACCGGCATAAATCCAGTTCAAGTTGTAAATGTTGTTCGCTTGCGCAATGCTCCACATATTCCGGCCATACATCATCGAGATGCCATACAAGGTTTGTCCATATTGCACCGTATGATATGCGCTGCACATATACGGGCCGGGATACGGGCCGGGTGGCGCGTAAGCCGGTATCCACAGATACTGCCCGGCATAAATCCAGTTTGGATTGACAATACCGTTGGCGTTTATGATGGCTTGCATCGGCACACCGGTATACCACGAAATTCCGGCAAGCGTGTCACCATAATTCACATGGTACCAATACCCACCCGATGCCGGCGGTGCAGCCGGTGGCGCAGCCGAGGCGGTGGGAGCCACCATCACCAGCACCAGCATCACCAAAACCGCTACCAAGACCAGTTTCTTCATAAAGACCTCCTTTATTTATGCAACTGGCGGGCAGCGCGCCTCTGCGCGCCCCCTTTCTGTTATGTTACTTACCCTGTTTATGTCATTATACCCGAAAGTCCACTTAGTTACAAGCATTATGTTCGCTTTTTTATAGGAAATTATTCCTTATGGAAAGACGAAATTGGGTTTGTCATTGGTTATTGGTCATTGGTATTGCGTGTTACGTGAAATTACGTAACACGCAATACGTTTGCAATTAACCTGAATTCGGAGTTTTTCTCGAAAAGAGAAATTGTGGTTATTTTGCGAAGATTTTTGGTATGTCATTCCCGCCTGTGCCCTGCGGGTGCGAAGGCGGGAATCCATAGTTTCGCGCT
This sequence comes from Anaerolineaceae bacterium, assembly GCA_024762375.1. Classification (GTDB taxonomy): domain Bacteria; phylum Chloroflexota; class Anaerolineae; order 4572-78; family 4572-78; genus JANTHQ01. The sequence continues at coordinate 7,650 of JANTHQ010000061.1, read as the reverse complement.
GTGGATTCCGGACAATTCGCCGGGCGAATTTCCGGAATGACAGAAACTCCAAACTGAGGTAACTATGAACTGAACTTTGGACTGACAACTGACAACTCATTCCCTTTTCGGTCCCATCATCGCTTTTGCCAGAAAATAACCCATCATCACAAACCCGACTGCCAGCAGTGCCGCAGCGAGTCCCCCCGCGGCGATTGCCCACGCGGGAATACCCGCCAGCGAGATGACCACCGGTTGTCCGGTCTGCAAATCGGGCTGAACATCCTCGGGCAGGGTGGGATTTTCCGGCACACCAATCACTTTTTCCATCGGGATGGGGGTGGCGGTGGGCGGCGCGTTCGAGATTGCCACCGTGCTTTCATCGGGCGGGGTAGTTTGGTATGCCGTGCCGTCCAGCACCACAATCACCGAGTCGCCCAGCGCGAAATATTTGGCGGCAGCGGGATTGTCTGCCAGCAGTTGCAGCATTTCATCCCCGGCGAATGCCAGCGGGCGCGCCGTCATCGTTTCGGGGTCGAAGGTGGTATCCGTCCACACCCCATCGTGCCACACAAACGCCTTTTCGCCGACAGTGGTCACGGCGGGCGATTGCAATACCCCCGGCGACCCTTCCACCGCCATCGGTGCAGATTGCGCGGGCGCAGCCATATCCGCGCTTTCGAGTGCCATGCTTTCCACGGCTTTTTCCACCGCTGCCGCACCTGAACTCGGCGCAGGAGCGGCACTCATCGCCGATTCGGTTTCCTGCTGGATGATATCATTCCGCCCCGATTCGGTCAGCGCGTCTGCCGGTTCTTCCACCAAAAAACTGGTGTACGGGGTGATGATTCCATACCGAATGCTCAGTTTCACAATTTGGTCAATCGCTTCGGGATTTTCCCCGTGCAATCGAATTTGATTCAGCAGATAGCCGATTTTCCGCGTTGCCCACAGGCGGGGAATGAATTCCGCGCCGCCATCGCGGGCGAAAGTCAGGTCATCATACCGAAATTCCTGCGTCCGCCCGTTCACTGTTCCTTTCAGGGTAACGGTCGCCGCCCCGCCGCGCGGGTATCGCCCGGTGACAACCAGTTGCGTGCCGGCGAAAATATCGGGCAGGGGGTACGGGTATGTATCGGCGATGGCCACGCCGTCCACCGCCAGTTCGACATCCGCCAGCACGGGGGTGCTGACTTTGGCATAAAAACTGCTCACGGCTTCATCCACCCGCTCGCCGGGGCGAACATACGCGCTCGCGCCGCGCAATTCGCGCGCTAGCGAATCGAGCAGGAAGGTGTCCACATCATCCCCCACGCCGAAGGGGAAAATGCGCACGTTTTTCGGGGCGGATTGAGTGACGCTGGCAAGAATCCGGTCGGGTTCGGTAACGCCGCTGGTGGGCAGTCCGTCGGTCAGAAAGATGATGATGGCGGGGCGGGCGGTGTCGCGGTCGAGGCTCGCCATCGCTTCCAGCAGGGCGCGGTTGATGTCCGTGCTCCCCTCCGCGCGGAGATTCTGCACGAATCGCTCGGCTTCCGGCACGGCAGACACGGCTTCCATCCGGTTGGAAAACGCCCGCACGCCCGTGCTGAACGCCACCACATTGAAACGGTCATTCGGATTGAGATGGTTCAGCACAAAATTGAGCGCGTCCTGCGCCTGCGTCATCTTTTCGCCCTCCATCGAACCGGAGGTATCCAGCACCAGCACCACATCTTTGTCCACGATTTCATCACTTTTGATGGATGGGGCAATCAGCATGGTGAAAAAGCCGTCTTCATCCCCATTTTTGTAACTGAGCAGATTCAGCCCCAAATCCTGCGGCGAAACGGAATAGTATAGCGCGAAATCGGTGTTGGGCAGCACATCGCGGTCTTCCCAGCCGATGGTGGCGCGATAGTCGTCGGGACGGTCAATGCTGACGGGGTGGCTCGGCGAATAGACGGCTTTGATCGCGTCATCGGAGCGGATATTCACCGTGACCGACACGTCTTCCAGCGGTTTGGCGGAGAATTTTTCGGTGCTGAGCGGGTACACATATTTCACCAGCCCGCCATCCGCGGGGAGAATTTCGCTGTATTCGATGACCACTTTGCGGGTGTCGCCGGGGTCGATGGGGAATATGCTGGCCTGAAACAAATCGCGCCCGATATATTCCAGCAGCGCGGGGTCGAGCCGCCGGCGGACGATGTCATCGTAAATGCGGCGGGCTTCGTCTTTGGTATAAAGTTGCCCTTCGACCTTTTGCCCGTCAATCCACATCGAAAATTGGTTGATGGCGGCGTTTTCGGGCAGCGGGAAAATGTATGTCCCCTCCAGCGCCCACTGCGAATCGTTGCGGAACACCTGCTCGACACGGGTGGTTGCCACCTGCCGGTCGATGGTGACGGTGACATGATGGTTCTGCACGGTCAGGTATGGCGTTTCGCGCGGGGGCGGGGGCGGCACAGGGCAATCGATACAGATGGGCGGGTCGGGGATGATAACGCCGTCCGCCAGCGCGGGTATCGGCAGGGCAAAGAGGGCAATCAGGGTTATCAGCAGGGGAATCAGTTTCGCTTTCATCGGTCTCCTCCGGGTGGGTAATGGAGATTGGTTGATTGGTAATTGGTTATTGGGGATTCATCCACCAATCGCCAATTTCCAATCTCTAAATCTCTAACGTCTTTCCGAGCGGGAAAGTTCCATTTTTCAGAGAGGTAATTTTGGCGTAAAATGTGAAGCACATCACCCGACACGGAGAAAGTTTATGTCCGAAACCCATTTTCGCAAACTGGAAAATATGTACCTTTCCGCCCCAAACAACGAATACTACCACCCCGCCATCCACATTTCTGAAGGGCACGCCGAAGTTTCCATCGCCGTGCGCCCCGATTTTTTTCACACCGCCAACGCCGTGCATGGCTCGGTGTATTTCAAATTGATGGATGATGCCGCGTTTTTCGCCGCCAATTCGCTGGTGGAAGATGCCTTTGTGCTGACCACATCCTTCACCGTGTATCTCACTCGCCCCGTCACCGAAGGCACGATGACCGGCATCGGCACAGTGATGAACCGCTCGCGGCGGCTCATCATTGCCGAAGCGCAGGTCGTCACCGCCGATGGGACGGTGGTCGCGCGCGGCAGTGGCACATTTATGCCCAGCCGGATGCCGCTCACGCCGGCAATCGGGTACAAACTTTAATCGCGTCAATTTGATTTTTTGATAGCCGCCATCTACAATTTCGGCACATGTATTTTATAAAACCAAGACTTACGCAACCGAACCGTCATGTCAAAAAATCAGCCACGAATTTCCACAGATTGCACGAATTAAAAGCAAAAATTGGTGAAATTCGTGCGAATTCGTGGCGAAACTCTTTCATCTGCGTAAGTCCAAAAAACATTGGACGTGAAAATTGAAACCGACATTTTACACCCGCACCGGCGATGACGGTACCACTGCCATTTACGGGCAGAAAGAACGTCTGCCCAAGAACCACCCCCGCCCCGATGCCTACGGCACGATAGACGAAGCGCAAGCCGTGCTCGGCATCTTTCGCGCCGTTGGCAGCCAACCTCGCACCAAAGAGATTTTGGTCCGGGTAGAGCACGATTTATATCTGATGATGGGGGAACTCGCGGTTGCCGACAACGTGGATTTGCCCGTCCACAAAATTGACCAAACCGATGTTGACTGGCTGGAACACACCGCCGACGAAATCGGCGAGACAACCGGCGGCTTTACCGATTTCGTCCTCCCCGGCGACACATTCAGCGGCGCGTATGCCCATTTGGGGCGCACGGTGGTTCGCCGCGCGGAACGAAAAGTGGCAGCACTGCATCACAGCGGTGAGTTGAAAAATCCGTTTATCCTGCGCTATCTCAACCGGCTGTCGTCACTGCTATTTGTTCTGGCACTATACGAAGATAAAATGCACGGCGTCGAAAATCCGACATACGCCAAAGATGTACAATCATGAACACCCCTTTTCACCCGCTATTTGTCCATTTTCCCATCGCGCTATATTTTTTGGGCGTGCTGCTATCCGCCGGGTATCTGTGGCGCAAAAACGCCGATTATGAACGATTCGGTTATTGGGCATTTATTTTGAGCTGGATTGCCGCCATTGTTGCCAGTGTAGTCGGGTTGATTGACCGCGGACAGTTAGCGTTTGATGACCCGCGTCAGGGAGCCATCAATGCTCATGTTACCCCTGCCATCGCTTTCATCGTGCTGAACGGGTTGCTGCTTTATATGCGGTTTCGCTGGCCGGGTGTGCTGGACTCGGGACGAAAATGGCTCTATCTGGGGCTGATGGCGGTCGGGCTGGCGGTCATCGCGTTCACCGGCTTTCAGGGCGGCGAATTGGTGTTCGGGCTGGGTGTGGGTGTAAAATAGAGATTGGAGATTGGTCATTGGTCATTTGCTGACTGCAACGCTACGACCCGTAAACTTTGAACTTGAAACCTCAAACCTGAAACCAAAGGAGAAAAAAATTATGCTTTTAAAACAACCCGTTGTTGATGCTATCAACGCTCAAGTCGTCGAGGAATTTACCGCCTCAGCACAATATTTGGCCATTGCGCTCTATTTTGAGCGCGAAACCTTGCCGGAACTGGCGGGCTTTTTCCGCTTGCAAGCCGATGAAGAACACGGCCACGCCGTCAAACTGCTGGATTATGTGAATGAAGCGGGCGGCAATCCGGTCATCGCCCCGACAAAAGCAGTGAAAAATGATTTTTCAGGCGTGGAAGAATGCATTCAATTGGCGCTGGATCAGGAATTGACCGTCACCGCCCAAATCAACCATCTGGTGGATGTTGCGGTGGAAAATAACGACCATCTGACCCGCCAATTTTTACAGTGGTTCGTCACCGAGCAGTTGGAAGAAGTTGCCACCATGTCTGACCTGCTGGCAATTGTCAAACGCGCCAACGGCGACCTTTTCCGCGTGGAAGACTATCTGGCACGCACGCCGCACCCCGAAGCCGCAGCAGCCGGCGCGGCGTAAATTTTCAATCTAAATTTTCCAACAGCCCCCGTTCCTCAAATTCCAGCAGTTGTGCAATCACATCTGCGGCGAGGCGGGGGTCTGTTTTTGTTTCGCGGCGGTAGTGTTCAATCGCTTCTAACTTTTGCCCGCGATGCACCAACGACAGCAGCGTTTCGCGCAATTCTTTCGGCATCGATTTTACCTGCGCATTCGCCATATAACGATTGCCCGATACGGTAACCGTGGACATCGGCTTGCGGCTTTTTTCGCCGCGCGGAACCTGAAAGAGCATCAGCGCCGCGCCCAAATCGCCAAAAAATGTCAACCCGGTTGCCATCAGCAGTAAAATCACCCCGAAAAAAATCATAAAATAGGCGATAACCGGCGTGATTTGCTTTTCCAGCCCCAACCATTCCGGCGCAGAGAAACCGGGCACAACTGCCGGAATGGCGGCTATCAGCACGAAAATTGCCAACAGGTACAGCGCCAGCCCGCCCTGCATAAAATTTCCCCATTCAAATCGCATACCCGATTTTTCCTCCGGCTGCTCGACAGTTGACGATGGTTCAGTCATCTTCTCCCCCTGAAAACTCGGATTTGGCCGACGGGTCACCGTCGCATGCCACCCAAATGGCCGCAGCCAGTTCGCTGCCGATGATATGCTCATCCCGCTCATTCAGCAGAATACGCAGCGGCCCGTTGAACGGCCCCCGGTTTTTCAGCGCGAACCGCGCGCCGGGAATGATTCCCGCTGCAGCCAGATACTGCAGTTTTTCCGGTTCGCGGGTTTTTACCCGGCTGATGGTGCCCGCGGTGTCTTTGGGTACAACCGTCAGCGGACGGTCATTCAGCAGCGGCATGGTGCCGGTTTTACTGGGGATGGGGTCGCCATGGGGGCAGGTGGTGGGAAAACCCATCAGCGCATCCATATGGTCTTCAATGGCGGCGGTGATACCGCGCTGCATAACTTCTGCTTCGTGGTGCACTTCGTGCCAACCGAAATGGAGCACATCCACCAAAAAGCGTTCTGCCAGCCGGTGGCGGCGAATTGCCAGCAGTGCCGCCGTTGCGCCGTCGGGTGTGAGCCGCACGCCTTTGTATGGCAAGTGCTCCACCAGCCCGCGTTCCTGCAAGCGCCGAACCATCCGCACGGTGGCCGGGCTCGACACGGCGAGCTGCTCGGCGATGAGGGTGGTGCTCACCCATAATTGCCCCCGCCCGATACGGTATATTTCCGCCAGATAATCGCGCATGGCGTCGCTGATTTCGTCAAAAGTTGCCGGGATGTTCGATTGGGACATAGATTCTCCGTTTTATTTTTTGTAACTGTTCACCGGTGTGCCGTTGTTGCGTCAAAAAGCGTGTTGCGTGCTGCGTAAATTCACGCAATAGGCATCGCGTTTCACGATTTTACCCCCGGTTAAGTTTTCAAATCACCCGCAGGCTATTGATTGCCCCATTGAAGGCGGGTACAATGGCAGCGGTTAACAATTGAATCGTCTATTCGGTCGGAACGACAAAAATGCGCGCGGCAATTTCGCGACCCAGCGCCGCCGGATGGTCGAAACCGGACACGCGCACCATCAGCGGCCCTTGGTACGGAGCGATATCTTCCAGCGTCAGTTGAACGCCGGGCAAAAATCCGCGCCGAGCCAGATATTCCAGCAAAATGGCTTCTTCGTAAATAATGTTTTCCAGCCGCGCCGACTGCCCCACCGCCAGTTCCAACAGCGGGATGGTACGATTGGGCGGCACGGCGCCCGCCGCGTCGGGAATGGGATTGCCGTGCGGGCAGGTGGTCGGATTGTCCAAGAAAGCCGCCAGCGCATCGGTAACAGCGGGCGCGGTGGCGTGCTCTAACTGGCAGGCATAATCATGCACCGATTCCCATGGCAGTTGCAGGGTGTCCACCAAAAATCGCTCCCAGAGCCGGTGCCGCCGCAAAACCGCCATCGCTCGCCGCCGGCCGCTGTCGGTCAGCGAGACACCTTTGTATGGCGTATGTGTCACCAGATTTTGCGCCGCCAGCCGCTTGACCATTTCCAGCACTGATGGCGATGACACCCCCAATCGCTGGGCGAGATGAGAAATCGCCACCGGTGGGGTGGCCAGCATCTCCAGTTCGGCGATGCTTTTCAGATACATTTCGGTACTTTCACTGGTTATTGAAATTGCCGACATTTTTTCGCGTCCTTAAATTAGGGTATCCTAATTATGATTTATCACCAAGCCAAATATAATTTCATCGGTGGCACAGCACATCATATGTAATGGTACTCGAAAATGTGCAATCGAAAAAATCCACCATCACACCATTAAACATTCAGGAGATATTTTATGCTCACAAAACACATCACCGTTAACCCAACCCGGATCATCTTTCTGCTGCTATTTTTGCTGGCACTGCCATTGACTGCGCTGGCACAAACGCCCTCTTTTGCCGAAAATTTGCGCGCCATCGCGCACATTGCCGAAGAAGGCGCCGATGCAGCCAATGTGGGCGACACCGCCAAAGCCGCCGCGGAATATGATGAACTGCATGACCTGTGGGAATCTTTTGAAGATGATTTTCGCGCCGCACAGCCGAACGGCTATCTGGAAATGGAAGACAAAATGCACGCCGTGCGTGACATGCTGCAACTGACCCCCATCCCGACCAACGACCTGCACGCCGCATTTGAATCGCTGGCGCACG
>JANTHQ010000060.1 GCA_024762375.1 Anaerolineaceae bacterium | reverse complement strand
TATTATAAGAATCTATCGCCCGCTGGAAAAATTGGCCGCCACGATAGAATTCACGCCCACGCAGCCATTGGCCAATTTCCAAATTCAGTTCCACCGCTCCGGGTGTCTTATTCTGTTCCAGCACTTGCAATGGCTGGCGAATTGCCGTCAAAATCTCATCGGCATCATCAGCAGAGAGAAGTTGTGGCGCAGTATATAAACCGCGAATCACCGTGACCATATCATCACTCACCGTTTCGACATTCATCGGCGACAAGATGGCAAGCAGTTCATCGCGGGAAAGTTCGTCGAAAGCCAATTGGCGCGCTTCGTTTTTATACCGCTCCAGCCGGAACAATCCAGCCAAGTTTATCAGTTTTTCGCTGGGGTTGGACGCTTGTCTTACGTTTTCGATGTATGTCCGCGCTTCGGTAGCGGTAATCTCTTGCTGCCGAAACGATACGCTGAACGATAAACCAATCAACAGACAAGCGAAAATAATGCTCACCAAAACGACAAAACGCCAATTTGTTGGCGCAAATGATTTCACCCATTCACGGTTGAAAACCGCCCGGTAAATTTGATTGCGCACTACCAGCGAACCATCGCGCACAGCGACCAACCCACTGCCCACTAGTAATCGCTGGCGGGCATCCGTGGTATCAACCGGTACGGTGGATGTGGCGCTCAAAATCCGGTTGTATAATTTCAACAATTTTTTTCGACTTGGCGCAGTTTCGATGGATGACACGATGAATCGCAGGTTGGGTTCAGCGTGTTTTGGCGGGAGTAAAAACAGCGTATCGACCAAATCGTCAATCCGCTCAATCGTCCAGCGATTATCCCACATCCGGGCAATCTGAGACAGCAGTCGCTGGGTTAAGTAAGGATGACCCTCTGTCCATGAGAACACGTGCCGGGCAACCAGCTCCCACTCGCGGTCAGTTGCTTCAGGAAACACCTGCCGAAAGTGCGCCAACATCTCCAAAGGTATCTCATCCAGCGAAACCTTTACCGCACCGGCGAGTGGCAATGTGGTATCCGCCAACCCAAACGATTCAGGTAACGCTCGCCCCAACAGCACCACATTTATGCGCTGCCATTTCGACTCGCGGGAACGTTCGCCGTATAAAATTGCCAGTGCGTCAAACATGGCCGACACAAATTCGCGGTTTAAATCCTCGTTTAACCCATCGATGAATAGCACCAGCGGATTTTCAATCGTTCGCAAAACAACATCCCGCAAAAACACCGTCAGCCGTTCTGCAAATGGCGAGTCTCCGTGTGCCAGCCACCAAGCATTGACATCTTCCACCAATTTTAATTCCGCCCGCAAGCGCCGCAGCAACAGCAAAAATAGTTGTTCGGTGTCGGTTGCGCTGCCGCCACTGCCGGCATATGTAACAATAACCGGCTGCATACCCTCTACGCGAAGGATGTGCGCCAACCGTACGGCCAAACTTGATTTCCCGAAATGGTGCGGGGCTGTAACCCAGCAGAGATGGCCGCTGTGCACCGCCGATAACACAGCGTCGTCGGCCGGGCGCACCACATACGACGGCGCATCGGCCGGTAAAATTCCATTAAAATCGAAAAACCGTTCAGGGTCAATGTGTTGTTTTTGTGTCATATTGGTTACCGACAGAAAACCCGGGTGGTTACGTCACCGGCTGGATAAGTCCTTTCAAACGTTGCGGGCGGCCCACACTGGCTGATAACTTCGACGGTGTATGTGCCCGGTGCAAATGTGCCACAGAATTTGATGGTATTGTTCGGTATGGTACAGCGAATCGGCGTGCCGCGCACACTGAAAATTACATCCCCGCCCGTGTTATCGTTGAACACCGAAAGATGCGTGCCCGGTTTCAAAATCAGTGGCAGATAAATGTAATGCAAGACGACAGTAGTGGTGGCTTGTGCGGTTTCATTGCCGGGCGAGGGGTCGGCGGTGGATGCCCCCACCTGCGATTGGATTTGCACCGAACCGGCATCGCTATTCGCTCCGAAAACAGTCACCGTGGCGGTAGATTGCGCGCCCAGCGTCCCCAACGAACAGACTGCGCCGCTGCACGTTCCCTGCGATGGCGTGAGTTGCATGCTCGAAAAAGTTCCCGGCACGGTTGCCGTAAATGTCACCCCGGCAGCCACGGATGGCCCCGCATTGGTGATGACAAATGTCACCGAGAAAATTTCGTTGGTTTGCACCATCTGCGGCACATGGATGGTTGCCAGTGCCAAATCGGCGGCAGTGGTGACAGTGGTGCTGGCCGATGCAGAATTGTTTCCCGGCTCGGGGTCGAATTCTGCACCGGAGACGGTTGCCTCGCCGGTGATTGTGCCGCTCGCACCCGCATCAACCGCCACCGAAACTTGTTTCTGCGCCGCGCTGCCACTCGCCAGCGAACCAATATCGCAGGTGACGATGCCTCCGCTTTCGGTGCAGCCCGCATCCGCCGAAAGGAACGTCGTGCCATCGGGTACGGTGAAAACCATCGTTACCCCCGAAGCCGACTGCAAGCCAAGATTATTCGCGGTGAGAGTATACGCCAGCGTTTCGCCTGCGGTTACCGGGTCGGGCGCATCCGCAAGCGAAATCGCCAAATCGAGCGCAGGCAGCACGGTCGTCAGCTCGGTATCGCTATTATCAGCAGGATTCAATTCCGATTGTGCACCGCTCACCGCCGCCGAACTCAAAATCGAACCGGATGTATCACCGGAAACCAAAACCGATACCGTTCTGATAGCCGAAGCATTCGCCCCTAACGTGCCGACATCACACGTGACTGTGTTTCCACTGAGAGTGCATCCCGCTGATGCCGATTGAAATGTCGTCTCGGCGGGAAGATCCAGCGTTGCCTGCACGCCAAACGCCTCCAACGGCCGCAAATTGGAAATCGTGAGAGTGTACGCCAGCGTTTCGCCTGCGGTTACCGGGTCGGGCGCATCGGCAAGCGAAATCGCCAAATCTGCACCGGGAATGACCGTGGTAGTTTCAGTATCAATATTATTGCCGCTATTCGGGTCATCGGTGGTTGCTGACACCGTTGCGGTAGCAGTATATACCCCATCTGCCGTCAACGCGATATCGGCTGTGATGGTGCGGCTCACGGTCGCCCCCGCCGCAACTGTCCCCACAGTGCAGGTAACGGTCTGCCCACTCGTCGAGCAGCCCGGCGCCGAAGTAACCGAGAAATCGGCCGGCAATGTTTCGGTCAACACGACATCTTGGGCATCTGATGGCCCATCGTTGGTGGCAACCAAATCATACACAACCGTGCCACCACTGTAATTGGGGTCGGGGTCGTCGGTCAACGACAGATGCACATCGGCAACTGTGGAAACGGTGCTGACGGTTGAATCGCTATCATTGGCGGAATTTTCATCGAACAAATCGGATGACACCGCAACAGAGTTGAGAATCGCACCAACTGCGCTCGGCGAGACACTTGCCTGAATCGTGGCGACAGCTGTATCACCCGAACCCAAATCGCCCATTGCACACGATACGGTTTGGCCGGTGGCACTACACCCCGCCGAACCGGAAATGAAGGTCAATTCTGCCGGTAAATTGTCGGTAGCCATCACGTTTTCGGCAATTGACGGCCCATAACCGATTGCGGTCACGGTGAATGTCACTATTTCTCCGGCAACAACCGGTTCAGGGGCGGCAGTCATATCCACCCCGACATCGGTGCGCAGAGTAACGGGGACGGCAATCGAAGCCGTATTGTTGGTGGTATCACGGTCGGTAGCGGGTATGGCTGCCGACACCGATGCAGTGTTGACCAGCGTGCCCGTTTCCGTCGGGGTGACAACAATGGTCACCTCTGCGGTGAAATAAGCCCAAAGACTGCTCCATGAGCAGGAAATGTCGGTTGTACCGGAACAAACGCCGCCATTACTGCTGACGGAACCAAATGTTACGGTGGACGGCAATGTATCCGTCAATAGAACGTTTTCCGCATCCGAGGGCCCCCAATTGGTGATGACCAGCGTGTAGGTCATCGTTTCTCCGGCGGCAATCGGGTTGGGAAAAGCCGTTTTTCCCAGTGCCAAATCGGCGTGGGGCAGAATAGTCGTGGTCTCGATGTCGGTGTTGCTCGGTGTGGGGTCGCTGGTATCACTGGTAACAGCCGCCGTTGCAGTTGCCGTGCGTGCTGTCGTAAAATGGCCGCCAGTTCGTGCAGTAACGGTGATTTGTTCGCTCGCCCCAACGACCATTGTGCCCAGCGCACACGAAATGCCGTTTCCGGAAATGACACACGCCGGAGATGCATCTTCCACGTTCATACTGCCGGCGATATTGTCCGTTACAACCACGTTTCGCGCGTATGAAGGCCCGTTATTTTCCACAGTAAGCGTGTATGTCACCACATCACCGATATACACCGGGTCGGGGGAATCGGCCTGGCTGATGGACAAATCGGCAGCAGTGAGAATTTCGGTTGTGGCGGTAGCCGAATTGTTATCCATATTCCGGTCAGCAGTGATAGCGGTAACGGTTGCCACATTGGTAATACTGGTCAAAGCGCTAGCATCTGGCGTGACGATGATTGTGATAATTTCTTGCTCGCCACTACCAAGTTGAACCCATTCGCAGGTGACATCGGGTTCGACGTAAGTGCAGGTCGTTTTGTCGGTAACCGCGTTAACGAATGTCACATCTGCCGGTAAAGTATCCGTGAGGCGGACCGTTTGCGCCAGCGATGGTCCGGGATTCGCCAAAACTAATGTGTAAATCAATAAATCACCGGCGTCACCGGCGGTGACAGCGTGCGGCGCAGCGGATTTCGACAACTGCAAATCCGCCACGTTAACCGCCGTCAAATGCGAAATTTGGCTATCAGTGAGCACACCGTCACTAACTGTCACGGTGACCGTGTATGTCTGCCCACCCTGCCCGGTTGACGGTGTCCAACTGAATTCGCCCGTACCAGAATCAATTGTCGCGCCGGTTGGGGCATTTTGCAGCGAAAATATCAATGTGTTTGCCGGTGCATCGGCATCGGTGGCGTGCGCTGTGAAGGTGAGTGTGTCCGCCACATCCACGGAAAAATCCCCGATGGGGTCGAGCACGGGCGCGACATTCACTTCTGCCACAGTAATGGTGACAATGGTTGTATCGCTCAATGGCGGTGTGCCGCCATCGGTGACCACCACAGTGGGCGTGTAAACGCCGGGTCCCTGCGCCTCCGATGGCGTCCAACTGAATTCACCACTGACAGAATCAATATTCGCCCCACTGGGCGCATTCTGCAGAGAGAAGGTCAACGTATCGGGAGGAGAATCGTTGGGGTCGGATGCGGTGGCGGTGAAGGTGAGCAGCGAATGCTCATCCACATTTTGCGCGGCGATAGCGTCAATCAACGGGGCATCATTCACTGCGGAGACGGTCACGGTTACCGTGGCGGTATTGGAAGTCGAAATGCCATCGGTGGCGGTAAAGGTGAATGTATCCACGCCGTTGAAATTTAGGGTGGGGGTATATGTAAATTGTGCGGGTAACAGCAGCGTGCCGGTCGAACTCAGCGTGACAACACCATTGGTCGGTTGGCTGACGATGCTGTACATCAACGCATCGCCGTTGCTGTCTGATGCGGAGAGTGAACTGCTGACCGCTGTATCTTCGGGGGTGGAAGCTGTGCTGTCGGTTGCCACCGGTGCGGCATTCGCCACCGATACGACGGCACTTGCCAGCGTGGCCGTCGGCATTTCTGTGCTGGTGACGGCAGCGGTATTGTTGATGGCTGTTCCCACTGCCAGTGGCGAATCTGCGGTTACTTCAAACACAACCGAAACCACCGAATCGGTTACGACTGTGATACCGGCAGCGAGATTGGGCGGCGTGCCGGTTGTCCCACCGGCTGTATCCGGCGAAATCACCACACTGCCCGGGACAAATGTCGTACCGGCAGGCAATGTATCAGAAATCGTCACATTGGTCAGCTGGCTGGTTGTCGGGCTGGTAATGCGTATGGTGTAGGTAACAGTTCCCCCCGGCAGAACAGTGTCACTGCTGGCGGTTTTGGTTACATTTAAAGGAAAAATAACTGTTTGCGGACTGAATCTCGGAAGGGGTGCGGCGTATGTCACCGTAACCATCGCTGCAAAAAAAAGCGATACTATCCCCACCGATGCCAATTTGGCTAGTTTTTGTTGACCCATCTCTACCCCCGATAGTTTCTATCAGGATGAGTCTATCATTAAATTATAGGAAGGGGGTGTAATATTTGTTAGAATAAAGTTAGAAATCCGGGCGCGGCGAAACAGATTCCACCGCGCCCCAAAATCGTTCAATCGCCCCGATTATCTCACAGGGTGAAATAGCCCGCCGGGATGCCGTCAAAGTTTGCCGGTGTGTATTCGCCGCTGGCACGGTCGAGACGGTAGTCGCCTTGATAATCACCTTCTGCCACCCGATACAGCATCGAAACCAGCCGGTCCACATCCGAGCGGTCGTTATAGCACCCGAAACTCATTCGCACCATACCCGGCATATCCGAGCGGTCGCCGCCGAGCATCTGCTGCCGCCATTTGGCGGTGCCGGCAGTATCCAGCCCCAGCAGATGCACCACATACGGATGCGCGCAAAAACAGCCGCTCCGCACGCCAATGCCGCCCTCGTACCCCAAAATGGACGCCAACAGAAAATGGGATACCCCCGCCATGCTGAACGGTATCACCCCAACTTTTTCACTCACTTTGGCGGGGTCTGTCTGGCCGAAAATTTTTATGCCGGGCACATCACGCAGTTGAGTCAGGGCGTATGCTGTCAATTCGGCTTCGTGTGCCGCGATGGTATCCATACCGACGTCCATCAGCACCCGTGCGGCCACAGCCATTGCCACTGCTCCGGGCACATTTGGGCTGCCGGCTTCGTCGCGGTCAGGCATGCCCGCCCAATAAACCTCATCGGGCGTGACCAAATCAATCGTGCCCCCGCCGCGATATTCCGGCGGATTTTGCAGGAAAAATTCCTTTGGCCCAATGAGCGCACCTGTGCCAAACGGCGCATACATTTTATGCCCCGAAATTACCACAAAATCAAGATGTTCCGGGTCGTCATCGGGTTTCATATCCACACGCCGGTGCGGGGCGAGTTGCGCCGCATCGAGCATAAATTTTGCGCCGACCGCGTGAGCTTTCCGCGCCAGCCGGTGAACGGGGGTGAGAAATCCGGTCACATTCGACGCACCGGTGATAGCCACCAATTTTATCCGCCGGCCGTATTTCTCCAACTGACGGTCGAAATCGTCTTCATCCAACCGACCGTCGGGGGTTGCCTGCACGTGCACCACCGTCGCTTTATTTCGCCACGGCAAATCATCCGAATGATGTTCCAAAATTGAGCTGACAACCACATCATCCGGCGAGAAATTCATTCGGAACGACAGTTTATTGATGGCCTCGGTGGTATTTTTGCCGAAAATCACGGCATTCGTGCGCGGATCTGCGCCCACAAATTCGGCGATGGTTTCGTGAGCGCGGTCGTATGTCTCGGTGCTCAACCGCGATTTGAAGCCTGTGCCGCGATGAACGCTGGAATAAAAGGGCATAAACTCGTTCAGCGCATCCATCACATCCACCAGCGGCGGTGTGCTGGCAGCGTTATCCAAATTTACGTACGGCACGCGGGAACCATCCAACAGGGGAATCGGCGTATCAACCCCTAAAATACGGTGTCGCATCGGGTTTTCGCTCATCAGAAAAAAGTCTCCTTCGGCTTAAAAAGTTATCTGTAATCCATCTTCGATTTCATTATCGCGCAAATATCGAATTTTGCAATAATTGTGAAAGTTCATTCCGCAGTAGAAGCGCGCATCTTGCCGAATCAACCCGGATTGAGTACAATCGGCTCAAATAAACCACACAGAGGCCGAATTTTGCAAAAGAAACCATCGACATCCACCGGCAGCGAGCGCGCCGCCATTGTGATGAACCTGCTCGAAGTTGCCGCTATCGTTTTTGCGCTTGACCAGTTAACCAAAACGCTCATCATCCGCTATATTCCGCTCTATTCATCGGTTGAACCGATACCCGGTTTGGGGCGACTGCTTCTTTTTTCGCACACCCAAAACAGCGGCGCGGCATTCGGCATCTTTCAAAACAGCGGCAATATTTTTATGGTGATTGCCATTTTGGTTGGGGCAGCCATCGTTTATTATGTGGCAAACTCGCCGCACATGCCGTGGTTGATGCGCATTAGTTTGGGATTGCAACTCGGCGGCGCTATGGGCAATATGTGGGATCGGGTTCGCCACGGGGCTGTGACCGATTTTGTGGACATCGGCTTTTGGGCAATTTTCAATGTCGCCGATGCGTCGATTGTGATTGGGGTATTGCTGTTGGCATACTGGTTGTGGCAAGAAGATATGAAAGAACAGCAATCCGAGTCAAAATGAAAAAAACATTCATCTGCCAAAAAGATGGCCTGCGGTTGGATAAATTTTTGGCAGAAAATCTTCCGCAGTTCTCGCGCAATCGCATCCGCCAATTGGCAAACGGGGGACTGGTCACTATCGACGGCCAACCGGCCAAACCGAGCACGAAACTGTCTGCAGGCACGAGCATCAGTATTGA
>JANTHQ010000059.1 GCA_024762375.1 Anaerolineaceae bacterium | reverse complement strand
CATGCGGTCAATCCGTTCCGGTTCGGCGGGGCGATTGTGGTCTGTCCAATCGTAGCGGGTAATCCAGATGGCGCGCCGTTCCACCAGCGGGATGGTCACCGTGCGCGTCAGGGTGTTATTTTGGTGCGAAAGTTCATTATAGCGATTGACATCATCCACGATGGCGGTAATTTTGTGTGTGCCCGTCAGCGACAGCGTTTTCACGGCGCGGATGGTTTCGGTGGTGTTGGCTGCCATCGGCTGGGTGATGCCGTATGTCGTGTAGCGGTCATCCACAAAAAACGCCACACCGACGACATCGGGGGTAACCACGTTCCCGGTATTCGATACGGTGGCGGTGAACAGCACCCGCCCGTCGGGTTGAATTTCAAACGAAATATCATCCACCACCGAATCGGGCAAATCGGCGGCAGTGCGGTCGAGCACTTGAAAATCGAGTTCCAGCCGGTTGTTCGTTTCCGAAATTTCGGGATAGCGGTTGATGTCATCCACCACGGCGGTGAGCCGGTGTTGTCCGGCGGTTGCCGTCCACGGCGAAATGGCGCGGACAACCTGCGTTTCGCCGGGGGCAATTGCGGCGGTTGTGCCGAAGGTGATATACTGCCCGTCCACCAAAAATGCCACCCCGACCACATCGCCGGTGGGGGTGCTGCCCACATTTTGCACCACCGCTTCGAATGTCACCGCGTCGCCGGGGGCAAACCGTCCCTGCCCCAGCCGCACATCGGCAATTACCGTGTCGGGCAGTCCGTGCGGCGGCGGCGTGCCGAAATTCAGGGTGCGGGTGAGTTGGTTGTTCGTCTCGTTTGTTTCGGGGAAACGGTTGATGTCGTCCACAATGGCGGTAACCGTGTGCGAATCATTGAGCGCCAGCGTTTGCTGGGCACGTACGGCCTGCGATTTTCCCGCGCCCAGCGGCGGAATAATGCCGAATCCGGCATAAATGTCATCCACCAAGAATGCCACCCCGACCACATCGGCAGTGGTGGCTTGCCCGGTGTTGGCAACCAGTGCCGCCAGCCGGATTTTGCCGTCGGTAGTGCGCTCGAAAGCAATATCGCGGACGGTCACATCGCTGATGCCGCTGGCGGGGGCGGCGGCAACCTGGAATGTCTGTTCCAGCGTGTTATTCGTTTCCGAAACTTCTGGATAACGGTTCACATCATCCACCACCGCCGTCAGTTGGTGTGTGCCGGGGGTGGCATGCCACGATGACACTGCACGGATGGTCACTTCTGCACCGGCTGCCAGCGCGCCGGCAGTGCCGAAGGTGATATATTCGCCGTCCACCAAAAATGCCACTCCGACCACCGCGCCGGTATCGCCCTGCCCCTGATTTTTCACCCGCGCGGCGAATGTTACCGCGTCGCCGGCAGCGGGGGTGGCGGGTTCCATCCACGCCGAATCAATCACGGTATCGGGGCGGGTGTCGCCGGTGGGGGGCGGCGGGGTTTCCGGAATGGCGATGGCTTGCAGCAGAAATGCCCGGCGGCGTTCAATCCAATCTTTCAGCCGCTCGCGTTCATGCTCAAATTCCAAATTGCTTGCCCATTTCAGCGTGTCGGTATAAACGAATGGCGCGATTTGGGTGTACAGCGCATCAATTTTATCGAAAAGTTTTTCGGTGGTGAAAACATCGGTCAGCAGGGTGTGCAGTCGCGCCCGCAGACGGTCAAAATAGAGCGGGTTGTCCAGCACGCGGCGGGTCAACTCATTCAGCATTTGGTTGCTGCCTTTGATGGACGTGCCCGCCGAAAGGTCATCGCACAGCCCGCCGCAGTAATCGTTCCAATTTCGCCCGAAGGTCAAATCGTAATCCCACGGCAAAATTTCCCAGCGATTGTCTTCCAGCCGGTTGTGCAGAAAATAATTTTTCGTGTAATTATCGTTGGCTTGCACCAGTGTGTTCACCGCCAGCCAGTCAATCAGCACATCCGCATCGAATCGCGTTTCCAGATAGTGATGCAGCACGCCCGCGCCCCAGCGATTGATGTCGGTGATGAGTTGGGTCAGGTCGCTGTAACTGTCCGGGTCGGATTGGGCGGTGATGATTTGTTTCCATTTAAAGGCGCGGCTCGCCGCCGAAGCCAGCGCACCGGTGGCGATTTCGGGTTTGGTGTGCAATTTTTGATACAGAATGCGCAGGATATTTTCCGGCTGTGGCGAGAGCGTCGCGTTGGTGGGCACGCCGTTTACATTGCCGCCGGTGGCGTGATACAGCGTGCCGATATCGCGGTTGCGGCGCGCGAAAAACTGCGGGTCAATGTGTTCGATGGCGGTGTACAGCCCATATTCCAGCGGCTTGCCCGTTTCTTTGGCGCGGATGGTCACGTGCGCGTGCTCGGCTTTCGGCGCGGGCACATGGGTTTCGGCAAAGAGGTCGAAACTGAGGCGTTCGCGGATGAGACTTTTGTCGGGGTAACTCGCGCTCAAATCGAGTTGGCGCACATCCTGCCGGAACGGTTTTTCGGTGGGAAAATGAATCGCCAACCCTTTTTTGGGGTAATGCAGCGCAGACGGGTCGCGGTAGCCGATGGTGGCATCGGAGAATTGCGCGCCGTCAATGGTCACTTCGGCGGGGATGGTCGGCAGTTGGGCGTAATTCCGCCGCAAATTGTCATAATCGGCTTGATTGACGGTGATGGTGATATCCAGCACCGGTTCCAAATTGACATCCAATGGCGGCGCGGCGAGCGAGCGGAAAACATAATAGGCGGGTTTTCGCTGCCCGTTGCGGTCAATCAGCCCAAACGGTTCCACCATATCATCGGAATAGCAGAACCAGAAAACGTCGGGCACAATTTTGCTGAACGTCTGTTCGATTTGGGCGTAAAATCGGCGCAGATATTCTGCCTGCTCGATGGGGTTCAGATATTGCGTGCCGATTTCTGAAATGACGATGGGCAAATCGATAGCGCGGCGATAGCGGATGAGCATATCGGTGAGGTTGCCGTATCCCCATGTTGGGCTGGGGAAATTCGGTTCGGGGCGTTGCCCGTAGGGGTGGATGGCGATGGCATCGGCGGGTAAATCGTTATCGCCGAGACTCCACATCACCCGCCGCAGCCATGTGGTATCGCCGGAAGCGAGTCCGGCGGTGAGTACGCGCAGGGTGGGGTCAACCGATTTGATGACCGTTTGCGATTGTAGCAGCATCTGCCCGTAAATGTCGGGCGGCAAGGCATGCGGAAATTCCGGGAACGGCAGGTCAGGTTCGTTCCAAATTTGATAACTTGGCTCCCACAGCACGGTAGCGCGGGCAACCTGCCCCGCTCGGCGGGCGAAATGGTGAATGTAGGTTGCCCATGTGTCGGCGGAGGCATCGGCGGCGGGTGCGCCGGGGAATGATTCGTGGGTGAAAATGATGAGCACGTCGATGCCGGCATTGTGCAGGGCTTCGACGTGATTGGTGTAAAACTGCAGTTGTGACGGGTCGGGTTTTTCGCCGGTAGAGGCATCTTTGTAACTGAAACGCACAGCTTGCACCCCGAGTTTCTTCAGCTCGGCGATGCTGGGGTTGCCTTTCGGGTTGGCCGGGTCGATGTTCAGCGCGTACATAGTTTCATTCCCACCAGAATGTTAACATAATATGAAACTATTATAGCGCAATTGTTTATTTATGTCTACTCTTGCTTCGCGGAAAAAAAAAAGCGATGGCAAACGCCATCGCCGGGGTATTGTGCCGGGGTACTTAATTTGCCACGTCGCGCGTGCGACGGACGGTGATGACCAGATTTTCGAAATGCCACGGTTCGTCGTTCAATTCGGGGCGAATTTCAAGGAGGGCTTGCTCAATCGTGGAGCCAAAATCGAGCATATTTTGGAGGTACTCAAATTCAGTTTCGGTCAGCAAAACACGTTGCCGATGATTGTTTTTCATTATCATTGCTTTCTCCCTTTGTCTTGCTCTATTATACGCCTGTTATTTGCGACTCGTCAAAAATCATCGTCCAAAATCGATTTGGAAGATGGAGGATCTATGATGCCAACCTGAAAATTTACCGTATCGTAACTCGGATTTACCAAATTTTTATAGATTTTGCGTGCCGAATGTGGTATAATATAGGCAGAAGGATACGTTTTCGGGCAATATGTCTCATCGCCGCTCTCCCCGGGAGCGGCGATTGTAAATTTAAAGAAAGGAGGTTATACCATGGTCGCGCTGCAAGTCATTTCAATACTCTTTATGGCGGTTGGAGCTTTGCTGCTGGTGGCGCTGGTGTTCTATTTTGTGCAAAAGATGAAACCGGTTCCCCCGCCCTCGCGAAATGTGCGGCATGTGTCGTTGAGCGATTTGTCCGGCGTTGATGTGCCGGAGCCGGAACCGGAAGAAAAAGAAACCCCGCCGACATCGCAGTTGAATATTCCGCCCAATCTCACCACATCACACTTGAATTATTCGCCGACATCGCTGAGTGGTATGGGCGGCAGTTGGAAACCAATGAGCAAATTAACTTCAAAACGACGACGGCGTTTTCCGCCAAAAACTGAATCATGATGGAATTTGAACTATATCTAAAAAAAGAGGGGACGCAGTCGAGATGACCGCGTCCCCTCTGCCGCTTAAAGCGGGGTTATTTTCCCAATTCTTTTTTGAATGCTTCTGTTAACGCGGGGACATATTTGAACAAATCGCCGACGATGCCATATTTGGCATATTTGAAAATCGGCGCTTCAGGGTCTTTGTTGATGGCGACGATGACTTTTGAGGTTTTCATCCCCGCCAAATGTTGAATTGCGCCCGAAATGCCACAGGCGATATACAAATCGGGTTGGACGGTTTTGCCCGTTTGCCCAACCTGATGGCTGTACGGAATCCAGCCCGCGTCCACGGCGGCACGACTCGCACCGAGTGCCCCGCCGAGCACATCTGCCAGCGCTTTGACGGTGGGGAAGCCTTCGGGCCCGCCGACGCCGCGCCCGCCGGAGACGATGATGGAGGCGTCGTTGAGTGAAACTTCGCCTTCGGCGACTTCAAAACCGGTAACGGCGGTTTTCGTTTCGGGCAGGGTGACGGAGACCGTTTCGACGTTTCCACTGCGAGCGGTATCCGGTTCCAGCGCGGGGAAAACTCGCCGTCGCAGGGATGCCATCTGCGGTTTGGCATCGCTGAATGTGATTTTGGCTATCAGGTTGCCGACCAGCACCGGGCGGGTGACGAGCAGGCTGTCGCCGTCGAGGTCCATGTCGAGCGCATCGCTGGCAAGCCCGACGCCGAGTTTCGCCGCGACGAACGGCGAGATTTCGCGCCCTTTGTCGCTGGCGCCCATCAGCAGGATGTCGGGGGTGCGGGCGGCTGCCAGTTCTGCCAGCGCCGCGCCGTAAGTTTCCAACCGATAATCTTTCAGGGCGGGGTCATCCACCAGCAGGGCGCTGTCTGCGCCGTAATGGAAGGCGGTTTGTGCCAGTTCGCCCACGCCGTCGCCGAGCACCACTGCGGTGACACTGCCGCCGGATTTATCCGCCAGTTTCCGCGCCATCGCCAGCGTTTCCCATGAAATGCTGTCAACCGCGCCGTCTCGATGTTCCACAAGTGTCCAAATGTTTGCCATGATGCCCTCCTATATGACCTTTTCCGCCAGCAATTTTTGAACCAGCACTTTTGCCGCTTCTTCCGGTTCGCCCTCGATGAGTTCCAACTGTGTTTCTTGCGCGGGTGGCAGGGTCACTTCGGGCCACTGCACATTCGAACCCGCCGCGCCGACTTCATCGGCGGAAAGCCCGAGGTCTGCCAGCCCCATTTCGGGAATTTTGGCTTTGGCGGCTTTGCGGATGCCCATAAAACTGGGGTAGCGCGGTTCACCGATTTCTTTCAGCACGGAAACCACGGCAGGTAAACTGCTGGTAACGGTTTCGCGCCCGCTGTCGATGGCGCGCACCACCGTGATGGTTTTCGCGTCGAAATCTATGGCTTCGATTTTGGCGACATATCCGAGATACGGAATGCCGAGCAGCGCGGCAACCTGCACCGCCGTTTGCGCCGTGTCGCCATCGATGGCAGATTTGCCCGCCAAAATGATGTCGTAATCGCCCTGTTGTTGGATGGCAGCGGTCAAAATGCGCGCAGTGGCGAGACTGTCACTGTTTTCAAATGCGTCATCGGTGAGCAGGGTTGCGCCTTTGCAGCCCATCGCCAGCCCGGTTTTGATGGCTTCGGTAGATTCCGGCTTGCCCATGGTGAGCAGCACGGCTTCGCCGCCGTGGTCTTCTGCCAGCGTGAGTCCGGTTTCGATAGCATATTCATCCCATGGGTTGACGATGCGGGGACCGCCCTCCGCCATCAATTTTAAACCGTCCATCGAGGCGGAAAGTTGGGCGGTGTCGGGAGTTTGTTTCATCAAAACAATTGCTTTCAAGATGTCCTCCTTCGATACACCTGATTGTTTATGGTTTCACATTTACATTGAACCCAGTTTAGCACCGGGGTGTTCCGATATTGTTCCGAGAGTGGGGCGGGGTTCAAAGTTCAAGGTTCAAGGTTTGGGACTGAACTTTGAACTTGAAACTTTGAACGTGAAACCGGCTACCCCCACAACGCCGCATCATACGGCGGCAATTCCCGGCGAAGGGGTTTGTCCACTTTAAAACCGAGGGCATATTGCGCCTGCAGCAGTTGGTGGATTTGGGTTGTGCCTTCGTAAATGACAGCGGCTTTGCTGTTTCGCAGATGCCGCTCGACATCATATTCGCTGGAATAGCCATACGCGCCGTGAACCTGCACCGCGTCGCTGGCGCTGGCGAATGCCGCTTCGGTGCAGTATGCTTTCGCCAGCGAGGTTTCGCGGGTGTTGCGGATGCCCATATTTTTCATCCAGCCCACTTTTTGAACCAGCAATTCGCCGATGTCGTGCCGCTGGGAAATATTGGCAATCAATTGCTGCACCAATTGATGCTGGGCAATCGGCTTGCCGAAAGTTTCGCGCTGGTGGGCATACGCTACCGATGCTTCCAGACACGCCCGCATAATGCCGACCGCCCCCGCCGCTACCGTGTACCGTGCATTATCCAGACACGACATGGCAATTTTGAACCCCTCGCCTTCTTCTCCCAGCATATTTTCGGCGGGCACTTCGCAATTGTCCATTCGCACCCAGCCGGTATTGCTCGTCCACACGCCCATCTTCCCTTCGATGGTGCCGGTTTGAATGCCGGGAAAATCGCGCTCCACAATGAATGCCGAAATGCCGCGATGCCGTTTTTCGGGGTCAGTTTTGGCGAAAATCAAAAAATGGTCGGCGATGTCTGCCAGCGTTATCCACATTTTTTCGCCCGTCAGCAGATACGTGTCGCCCACCTTTTTGGCGCGGGTGCTGAGCGCCGCCACATCCGAGCCCGCGCCCGGTTCCGTCAGCCCGAAACAGGCAATTTTCTCGCCTTTCGCCTGCGGAACCAGATACTTCTGCTTTTGCGCCTCCGTTCCCCATTGGAAAATCCCCAGCGAATTGAGCGCGGTGTGCACGGCAATCGTCTCTCGCACCGATGCATCCGCCCATTCCATCGCCTCCGAAACGATGCCCAGCGAAATATAATCGAAGCCCGCGCCGCCGTATTTCACCGGGATGCACACCCCCAGCAAGCCCATCTCCGCCATCTCCGGCAGCAACTCGCGCGGAAATTTGTGCAGCGGGTCATATTCTCGAATCAGTGGGCGCACCCGCTCGGCGGCAAAATCTCGCGCCGCCTTCTGCAGCATTTTGTGTTCTTCCGTCAGTGAAAAATCCATAAATTGTCCTTTGTCACGGGTCATTGGTCATTTGCCGACAATTGTACCCTATTATACCAGTATCCCCCGGCGGGAAAAAATACAAACGAGCGGTTTGCAGATGACGAATGACAAATGACAAATGACCAACCTGTGCTATAATTCCGAACATGAATGCAACCCGATGGCTATCCCGGGCGACAATTGCGCTGCTGGCGATTTGGCTGACCGCTTGCGCGGCGACGGCTGCCCCTGCAACCCCCACCCCCGACCCGCTGGCGGCGGTCGAATCGCACATCGCCCGGCGCGAATTTTCCGCCGCGCTGGAAATTCTGCGGCAACAATCGGCGCAGCAACCCGATGCGGCGATTTTCCCGCAGAAAATGGGCGAAATTTACCTGCGCCAGC
Organism: Anaerolineaceae bacterium; assembly: GCA_024762375.1. Taxonomy (GTDB): domain Bacteria; phylum Chloroflexota; class Anaerolineae; order 4572-78; family 4572-78; genus JANTHQ01. The sequence continues at coordinate 456 of JANTHQ010000059.1, read as the reverse complement.
ATCGCTGGGACGAGGCCGCGCGCGCGTTTTCCACCGCGCTGGCTGCCGAACCGCAATCCGTACCCGCGCTGCTGGGGCGCGCCGAAGCCTATCTGCAATTGAATAATCCCGTTTCCGCCCGAAATGACGCGCACGCGGCACTGGCGTTCGGCGGCGGGGCGGCGGCGAATGTGCTGCTGGGGCGCGGTTTTCTGCAAACGCAACTTTACGCGGATGCCCGCACGGCGTTTTCGGCTGCCGAAAATGACCCCACGGCGGCATGGTATCTCGCCGGGCTGGCACTGGCAGATGACCCGGCGGCGGGACTGGCGCGGCTGGCTGCGCTGCCCGATTCGCCGCGACGAAAATATCTGCTGGCGGCGCTGGATGGCGTCCCGTCTGATGCAGTAGCGGGCACGGCGGGTGTCGCTTTCGTTCAATTGGATGAATGGGCGCTGGCACAGGCGGCACTCTCGG
>JANTHQ010000058.1 GCA_024762375.1 Anaerolineaceae bacterium | reverse complement strand
CGGCGTTTTCCCCCCTTCCCCGGTGGGGAAGGGGGGATACAGGGGGGATGGGGGAAATCGAAACTATCCGACTTTTATCAAAAATTCTGCGATTTTGATTTCGTCAAATCTCGGGTTGCGTAACATGAGTTGACGAATTTTTATCGCCAAAATTTTACAAAATATCGCCTTCGCGGTAAACTATGCCGCACGCTGGGACGAACGACCTGCATCCGTCATTCGTCCCTATTTTTTGCAAACCACCGGCATAGGTGAATGATATGATTATCAACGACCGCGAACTTGACCGCATTCTGTCAACCGTGCAGAAACCTGCACGGTATATCGGCGGCGAATTTAACAGCATCGTCAAAAATTGGGACACTGTCCAAACCAAAATTGCGCTGGCGTTCCCCGAAGTGTACGATTTGGGGATGAGCAATTTGGGGCTGGCGGTGTTGTACAATCTGGTCAATGAAAAACCGCATCTGCTCGCCGAGCGGGTGTTTGTGCCGTGGGTGGATATGGCGCGGGCGATGCGCGAGCGCGAGATGCCCCTCTTTTCGCTGGAAACCCGCCATGCCCTGCGCGATTTCGACCTGCTGGGCATTACCCTGCCATACGAACAACTTTTCAGCAACGTGCTGAATTTGCTGGATTTGGCACAGATGCCGCTGCACAGCACCGACCGCGACGCAACGTTTCCGCTGGTTTTGGCGGGCGGCAACGCCGTTTTCAATCCCGAACCAATGGCGGATTTCATCGACATGTTCGTCATCGGCGAAGGGGAAGATGTGCTATTGGAAATTATTGACGCATTCGACAGCGTGCGCCACGCCGACCGCGACATCCAACTGCGTCGCATGGCGCAAATTCCCGGTGTGTATGTGCCGCGATTCTATCGCCCGCAGTACCATGCCGATGGCACGCTGGCGGAAATTTCGCCCACCGAAAGCGACATGCCGGCACACATCACCAAACGCATCAGCCCGCTGATGTCCAAACCCGTCACCAAATTCATCCTGCCCCACACCGATGTGGTTTTCAGCCGCGCATCGCTGGAAATTCAGCGCGGCTGTACCCGCGGCTGCCGCTTCTGCCATGCGGGCATGGTTTTTCGCCCCGTGCGCGAACGGTCGCTGGCGGAACTGCTGGAAACGGTGGACGCCATCGTCCGCGAAACGGGTCACGAAGAATTGGGACTGCTATCGCTGAGCAGCAGTGATTACAGCCAAATTGGACCGTTGGTCAAGGCCATCTCCGAAAAATATCAGGGCGCGGCGCTCAACATTTCGCTGCCCAGTCTGCGGCTCGAAAGTTTCAGCGCAGAGTTGGCGGAAATGCTCGCCGGGCGGCGCAAATCGGGGTTCACCTTCGCCCCGGAAGCCGCCACCGACCGCCTGCGAAATGTCATCAACAAACCCATTCCCACCGAACAACTGCTGGAGGCGGTCGAGGCGGTGTACCGGCGTGGCTGGCAGTTGGTGAAATTGTATTTCATGATTGGACAACCCACCGAAACGGATGAAGATGTCATCGCCATCGGCACGCTGGCAAAAAAAGTGCTGGCAATCGGGCGAAAATACCACGGCAGAAAAGCGAAAGTGCGCATCGGCGTTTCCACTTTCGTGCCGAAACCGCATACGCCGTTCCAGTGGGCATCGCTGTGGGATGTGGCGGACATCAAACGAAAACAAGATTTGCTGCTGAATGAAATTCGCCGCGAGCGAAACATTCTGTTCAATTATAATGACCCGGAAGAAAGTTTGCTGGAAGCGGTGCTGTCACGCGGCGACCGGCGCGTCGGGGCGGCAATCGAGCGGGCATGGCAACTCGGCGCCGGGTTCGATGCATGGGACGACCAATTTCGCCCCGAAGCATGGTGGCAGGCATTCGATGAAGTCGGGTTGTCGCCGTGGTGGTATGCCCAGCGCTCCCGGCTGGCAGATGAAGTTTTCCCGTGGGACCATATCGGCGCGGGGGTGGAAAAACGCTGGCTGCTGATGGATTGGGTTTCGGCGCAACAGGGTGAAACCAAAATTGATTGCCGCGAACATTGTTACAATTGCGGCATTCTGACCGCATTCAAAGGGCTGCGTGCCGCCACCCCGCCCGCCGCGTGGAAGTGTCCGCCCGTGTGCAACCCGCGTTGGCAAAAAAAGGTCGAAGCGGGGGACGTGATTGGGCTCACGCCGGTGGTAAAAGAGAGTATGGCTCGCGCCCGTGTGCCGGAAGTATAGCGATTGGCGATTAGTCATTTGTCATTAGTCACTGGTCACTCGTATTGTGTGAAACCCAAACTTGAAACCTGAAACTTTGAACCCGAAACCCATCATGCGCTACCGATTGACTTTCACAAAAGAATATCCCGTAAAATATGTGGGGCATATGGATGTGGTACTCACATGGACACGCGCTTTTCGGCGGGCAGGTGTGCCGCTAGCATATTCCGAAGGGTTCAATCCGCGTGCGAAAATTCAGGTGGCCGCCAGCCTGCCCGTCGGCACGATGGGCAGTGCGGAAATGATGGACATCACCCTGACCGAACCGATGGAACCGGACGACATTTTGCAACGGGTGAATGCCACCCTGCCCAACGGCTATCGCCTGCTGGCGGTAGAAGCCATCGCCGCCGATACGCCCAAACTGCAAGCCTCGTTGCGGCAGGCGGAATACCGCGTCACCGTGGAAACCGATCTGTCGGCGGAAGAGATACAATCGCGCATCGAGCATTTGCTGGCGCAACCGCAAATCATCCAAACTCGCATCCGCCGCAAACGCGAAGAAACATTCGACTTGCGCCCGCTGGTTTTCGATATATCACTGGTAGAAAAGGTCGGCGATGATGTTGTGCTGGCAATGCGGCTCGCAACGGGGCAGCATGGAAACGCCCGGCCAGACGCCGTACTGTATGCGCTCGGCATGCATAACAAATGGTATCAGTCAGAGCGCACCAAACTGATTTTCGACATTTGACAGTAAACGCATCTACCAATATAATTGCCTTTTGTGGTTCGTGCTCATTCGTGTTTTGTCGCATCCCCCTCTCCGGCAAATTCGCGCCAATGGGCAATAAAAATAGCTGGAATTTGTCACGAAAATTCACAAACCACAAGTGATTGTGGTTTTAATTTTGAGACTTGCACCCAAATGAAGAGGTAAATTATGTATGCAATCGTAGAAAGCGGCGGCAAGCAATACAAAGTGTCTGAAGGCGACGTGTTCGACGTGGAAGTGATGCCGGTAGAAGTTGGCAGCTCGATAGAACTTGACCGGGTATTGATGGTCGGCGGCGAAAACGGCGTAACCATCGGCAAGCCGGTGGTAGAAGGCGCAAAAGTTATGGCAACCGTCAAAGAACATGGCCGCGGCAAAAAAATAATTGTTTACAAACACAAGAAAAACTACAAACGCAAGCAAGGTCATCGGCAAAATTACACCCGCTTGCAGGTTGAGAAAATCGAAGCATAGGGAGGTTCTCCATGGCACACAAAAAAGGTGGCGGCTCTAGCCGCAATATGCACGATAGTCCGGGTCAACGACTTGGCGTGAAAAAATTCGGTGGCGAGTTTGTCAAACCGGGCAACATCATTGTTCGCCAGCGCGGAACCCGGTTCCTCCCCGGCAATAATGTGGGTATGGGCCGAGATCATACCATTTTTGCGTTGATTGACGGGCAAGTAAAATTTGAAAACGTTAACCGCAACAAAAAACAAATCAGCGTTTATCCGGCAGAAATCCAATAGCTTCCGCATGCGGAAGACCGAAAAATAGGAAGGTTATACAGATGAAAGCAGGTATTCATCCGAAATACTACCCCGAAGCGCGCGTGATTTGCTCGTGCGGGAACACATGGACAACCGGTTCAACCGTGCCGGAAATTCGCACCGACATTTGCTCGAAGTGCCACCCCTTCTATACCGGGGAACAACGCATCGTCGACTCTGCCGGGCAGGTGGAACGTTTTATGAACCGCCTGAAACGTTATGGCACTGCCGAAGAAGAAAAAGCCAAACGGCAGAAACAAGCGGCAGAAAAAGCGCGGCAAGCATTCCTCAAACAACAATTGGTGGCGCTCGATTTGCCCGACCGGTTATTCACCATTCTCAGCGATGCCGATTATGTTACGGTCGGGGATGTGGTCAGCAAATTACAGGAAGATGAAAAAGCATTCCTCGAGCTTGAAGGCTTTGGCCCCAAATCACTGGAACAGCTCAAAGAAAAAGCAAAACAAGCCGAAGAAACTTTCATCGCCGCACAGCAATTGCAATAGTTAACATGGTGTATGGATGCATCACTCAGGGCAAACGAAAATTCGTTTGCCCTTTTGTGTTCACCAAACTATCTGCGCAAAGGAGTTTATGACCTATGTATCATCAGTATGACGGGGGATGGATAGAAGTTATCTGCGGCAGCATGTTCAGCGGCAAAACCGAAGAACTCATCCGCCGCTTGCGCCGCGCCGAATATGCCCGCCAAAAAGTTCAGGTCTTCAAACCTGCTATTGACAATCGCTATGATGAAGTGAATGTCAGTTCACATACCGGCATGCAAATAACAGCCCAACCCATCAATTCCGCCGCCGATATTCGTCAGGCGCTGCACCCGGATACCGACGTCATCGGCATTGATGAAGTGCAATTTTTGGAGTGGGATGTCGTCGATTTGTGTGACGAACTGGCTGAAGCGGGCAAACGGGTTGTGGTTGCCGGGTTGGATATGGACTTTCGCGGCGAACCGTTTGGGCCGATGCCGGTGCTGATGGCGCAGGCCGAATCGGTGACAAAATTGCAAGCTATCTGCATGGTTTGTGGTGCGCCTGCCAGCCGCACCCAGCGGCTCGTTAACGGCAAACCCGCACCTTATGACGCAGAAGTTATCTTTGTGGGCGCCGATGAATCGTATCAGGCTCGCTGCCGCAAATGCCACGACGTGCCCGGCGCACCGAACGGCAGTCACCATACATAAAAAGGACCCGTTTATGGTTAATCTCAACTACATCACCGATATACTTTTAAAACTGCTAAACACCCCCAGCCCCACCGGTGATACCGATGCCGCCATCTCGCTGGTTGAAAATGCTTTTGCCGAGTTGGGCATCACCACCCATCGCACGGGTAAAGGCGCGCTCTTGGCCACCATTCCCGGAAAAAACTCGGATGCTCCCCGTGCGCTCAGCGGGCACGTAGATACACTCGGTGGTATGGTAAAAGAAATCAAACCCGATGGACGATTGAAAATCACCAATTTGGGCGGTTATTACCCCGGCAGTATCGTGGGTGAATATTGCACCGTGCATACTGCTACCGGCGAAACAATCAGCGGCACTGTGCTGCTCGAACACCAGTCGGTTCACATTCACAAAGTTGATGACATCCACAGCCACGCAAACAAACTGGAAAACATCGTTGTGCGGCTGGATGCCCGAACCACATCGGCAGCAGAAACAGCCGCGCTCGGTATTCAAGTTGGCGATTTTATCAGCTGGGAACCGCGTGCCGTTCTCACCGAAACCGGTTTCATCAAATCTCGGCATCTGGATGACAAAGCCGGTGTCGCGGTGATGCTTGGCGCAGCAGAAGCACTGGTTCGCGAAAACATTGTCCCCGCGCAAACCACACATTTTTACATCAGCACATATGAAGAAGTGGGACACGGCGCGGCATCCGGTATTCCGAAAGACACAGTGGCGTTGCTGGTGGTTGATATGGGCGTTGTCGGTAAAGGGCAAACCGGCGATGAGTATAGCGTCAGCATTTGCGCCAAAGACAGCAGCGGCCCGTACGACCTGCACCTGCGGCGACGGCTGGAATCGCTGGCACGGGCAAACAATATTCCACATCGTGTGGATATTTTCGTGAATTACGGGTCAGACGGTTCGGCGGCGTTGCGCGCCGGATTGGATGCCCGTGTCGGGTTGATTGGCCCCGGTGTGGACAGTTCCCACACATACGAGCGCACGCATCAAGACGCGCTACACGCAACAACGGCATTGATTACGGCATACCTGCAAGAGGAATAACCGTCATTGTCACGTATTTCGGACCATTGAAAACACCTGCCAGATACAAAAATCTTCTGATACTGGTGATTTTGCTCATCGGGCTGGCGGCGTGCGCGCCCCGGTCAAATGACGGCATCGACATTTACTTTCTCCCCGAATCGAAATTTACCGAAATCGAACCAAATTATCAACCGGGAAACCTCGGTTTCTTCTGGCTCACATGGAACCGCTCCGGTTGGATACAACACGCCAATATTTTAATATCGTCCACCGTTCCGCAGAAAATGCGCAACCACCTTCTGCGCGAAGAGCTCACCCAAAGTTTGGGACTGATGAACGACTCGCCTCGATTTCCGCACAGTATTTTTTATGGCGGGCAAAGCAACGACACGACATATTTGCCCATCGACCGCCAATTGCTCGCCATGCTCTATCAGGACGATATCCGGCCAAAAATGACCCTGTCCGACACGGCTGCAATTTTCGATGGGAAATTTTCCGAGGAGGAAAAACGCTATTTTTCAGAAGTGGCATTAGTGACAGAGTATGGGCAAAGTCGGCCAGAAATCCGAAAGTGGCACAGCACAGAAATCCCCATTCGATTGCACGGCTCCCCCACCGATGCCGACTTGACGGAGTTGGGAAAAATTATCGCCGACATCAATGATATTCTCAACGGGCCGACCCTGAACCTTTTACCCGCGCCATAAACAAAAAATCGGAGTTCCGCCGGCGCAGCGAAACTCCGATTATTGTATGCATGCTCTTTACTGCGGACGGAACAACTCGTCTCGCGATGGGCGCGGCTGTAAAACCGCTTCTACCGTTTTCGTTTCACCATCACGAATGATGGTCAGGGTTATGGGTTGCCCCACTTCTCCTCTGCGGCTCAAAAACGAAATTAAATCATCAAAAGTCACAATCGGTTCGCCATTGGCAGCGATAATCACATCTCCCCCGATGGTCGTCCGTGCGCCATCGTGGGTGGTAAAGATTTCGTCACCGCCGCGCAAGCGGGCTTTACTCGCCGGGCTATCCGGATAAACCTGTGCGACCAGCGCCCCGTGCTGGTCTGGCGAAAGTCCCATCGCTTCAGCAATTTCCGGAGTGAGCGAATGGCCCGAAATGCCAATCCACGGGTGTTCATAAACGCCATTTTCCACCAGCCCCGGCACAACTTTCTTCGCCAAGTTTCCGGGAATGGCAAAGCCAACGCCCAAGAAGCTCCGTTCGCCATTACCCATTTGGCGCGGAACGATGGCGCTCACTACGCCAATCACTTCCCCTTGAGAATCGAGCAGTGGGCCGCCCGAATTTCCGGGGTTTACCGCTGCATCGGTTTGGATAATTTCCGGAATGCGGAAATAGCCATTGAGCGATGGCAGGCTGCGCCCTTTGGCACTGATAACGCCGGTTGTCAACGTGCCGGCCAATCCAAACGGATTGCCGATTGCCACGGCACGTTGCCCAACTTGAATGTTATCGGAATCGCCCCATGATACCGGAACCAATTCGTCGGGCGAGACATCAACCTTTATCACGGCTAAATCGCTGTCGGCATCTGTACCGATAATTTCTGCCGGAACCTGCACCCCGTCAAAAAATGTTACGGTTACGGATGTCGCGCCTTCCACCACATGGTTATTGGTGATGATATAGCCATTTTTGTCATACACAAAGCCGGAGCCCTGCCCCTGAGGGTTGAAAAACGGGCTGAATTGCTCTTCGGGCACGTTCGGGTCGGGGGTAGATTGGGGCTGGGGCTGCGGCCCATCGGGCAAAACAGGATGCTGAAAGTTACCCAAGATGACTTCTATATTGACCACCGAGGGGTTGACTCGTTTATAGAGATTAATCAGCAATATTTCTTCTGCATCTGCTTGCGCGATGACATCGGCGGGCAATGGGGTGGCTTGTGCGGCAGAGACGGGAGCAGGCATAATAGCCGTCGGCACAGCCGAAGCGTTCATAGCCTGCGAATGCCGTGCTGCCGGTTCAGCAGCCGATACAGTTTGACGGGCCGGCAAAACTAAAATAGCCGTTGCCACACAGCCCACAATCACCAGCAGAAAAACAATCAACGAAACAATTAACGTTTTACGCATAAAAAATCACAAATCTCCAATTTACCGTCGCCGCATGCCATTCAGCCGGATGATCCAGTACAGCAGTTGCATCACCGCACCGAGCGCGGCAACCACATACGTCCATGCCGCCGCGTTGAGCACGGCACTGACACCCTGCAATTCGGTGCGGTCAACGATGTTGTATTGATAAAGCAGTTTTTTGGCGCGGGCGCTGGCATCCAGTTCGACCGGCAGGGTGACAATGGCAAACAGCGCCACCAAACCATAGGCAACCACCCCAGCCCACGCAACCAGATAACCCAGTTGCGATAGACCCAGCGCAGCCTGCAGCAAAATGCCGCCCATAATAATCCATGGGGCAAGATTTGAACCGAATTGTACGGCGGGAACCAAAGCGCTGCGCAGTTGCAGCGGCATATAGCCTTTGGCGTGTTGAATGGCATGCCCGGATTCGTGCGCTGCCACCCCCACCGCCGCCACCGACGGATAACGGGCCACATCGGGCGAGAGGCGCAACACACGCGCACGCGGGTCGTAATGGTCA
>JANTHQ010000057.1 GCA_024762375.1 Anaerolineaceae bacterium | reverse complement strand
TGCCCCGTCGCCCCGCTGGAATTCATCTTTTTGGCCGACTGGTATTTCCACGACAAAGGGATGCGCGACAAAGTGGAACTGACGCTGGTCACGCCACTGCCGGGCGCGTTCACCAAACCCCGCGCCGCAAAACTGCTCGGCAACACGCTAGAGGAGAAAAACATCCATCTTGTGCCAGAATTCAACATCGAACGGGTTGAGCCGGATGCGAAAAAAATCGTTTCGTATGAAGAAGAGGAAGTGGAATACGACCTGCTCATCACCGTTCCCATCAATATGGGCGCAGATGTCATCGGCAAATCCGGACTGGGCGACGACCTGAACTTCGTGCCGGTGGACAAACACACCTTCCTGTCGAAACAATTCGACAACATTTTTGCCCTCGGCGATGCCGCCAACCTGCCCACATCGAAAGCCGGGTCGGTCGCACACTTCGCCGCTGATATTTTCGCCGAAAACTTCCCGCGTTATATTGACGGACTGGAAATGCTGGAAAAATTCGACGGGCACGCCAACTGTTATATCGAAAGCGGCTTCGGCAAAGGCATTCTCATCGATTTTAATTACGATGTGGAACCGCTGCCCGGAAAATTCCCGCTGCCCGGCATTGGCCCTTTCTCGCTGCTGCAAGAATCAGAAATGAACCACTGGGGAAAAATGATGTTCCGCTGGATGTACTGGAATATTCTACTCAAAGGAAAAGAAATGCCCATCACCGCACAAATGACGATGGCCGGAAAGTGGTTATAGGAGCGCCGCAATGGATGCGATACGAACCGATACACCCACAATAGAAGAACTGAACCGCAAAATTGATTTTCTCACCGAGCAGTTGATGTTCGTCACCGCCGAATTGCGCCATCAGCAGGAACGGCGGCTGGAATGGGAAGAATTGAAAAGCGACGCCACCCCCATCATCAACGATTTGTTCCGCATTTCGGTGGAACAATTGGAAGAAGTCGAAAGTTACGTCCAATTTGAAGACATTCTGCACCTGTTCAAACGGCTTTTACGCAACACCCGCAATCTGGAACAAATGCTCGACCAGTTGGAAAGCACGATGGAACTGGTCAACGATATCAGTCCGCTGACACAGGACGCATTCCTGTCAATGATGGACAAACTCGATGAGATGGAACGCAAAGGATATTTCGCCTTCGCGCAGGGTGCCATGAAAGTAATGGACAATGTTGTCACCTCATTTACAGAAGAAGATTTCAAACAATTTAGCGACAATGTTGTACCGATGTTGGCAATAGTAAAAGAATTGTCAAAACCCGAAGTTTTAACGATGTTAAGCACTGCCATTGAAACGGCTCAGCAAACTGAACCAACCGGCAATGTATCACTGTTGAGCCTTCTCCGTCAGTTGAACGACCCCGCCGTCAAACGTGGGCTAGCAAAAACGTTAACCGTATTAAAAACTGTTTCACAAAAATAAACTATTTTTCACCCAAAAGGAGATTTACAAATGACCGTTCAAGCAATTGCAGGATTAAACCTTGAAGTAGACGCCGAAGGCTTTTTGACCAACCCCGATGACTGGAATCGTGACGTCGCTCAGGCCATCGCCGCCGAACTCGGCATCGAACTGACCGACCGCCACTGGGACGTGATTGAATTCGTCCGCAAAGATTTTAGCGAAACGGGCACAGTACCCACCCTGCGGCGCATCACCAAAGTTGGCGGCGTGCCGACCAAAGAAATCTACAAACTCTTCCCGAAAGGCCCGGCGAAAAAAGTCGCTAAAATTGCCGGACTGAGCAAACCGACCGGCTGCATCTAAATTGGATTTTTCCTGAGCCAGCGGGCATCAGGTTCACCAACATATAATCCTGAACAGGAGAAGAAAAATGTCGGAAAATGGAAATGGCAACGGAAACAGCGCAGAACGCAAACTGTGCATCATCTGCTCAAAAGGCACGCTCGATATGGCGTACCCCGGGCTGGTGCTGGCAAATGCCGCACTGATGGAAGGCATCGATGTTACGATGTTCTTCACCTTCTGGGGGCTGGACATCATCAACAAAAAGAAAATGAAACACCTGAGAGCCACGCCGCTGGGCAACCCCAGCATGGGGATGCCCAACATCTTGGGCGTGCTGCCGGGCGTTACCGCGATGGCATCTTCGATGATGCAAAAAACCATCGAGAAACTGGACTTCCCGCCGGTGGATGAATATCTTGAAATGATCCACGATGCCGGGGGCAAGTTGTACAGCTGCCGAATGGCGATGGATATGATGCATCTGGAAAAAGACGATTTGTTCGATGAAGTGGATGATGTCATCGGCGCGATGGAATTTATGGAAATGAGCGAAGGCGCACAGGTACTGTTCATCTAAAATCAAGCCAATCCCGGATACTCCCTCCCATGGGGCGAGTTCACCATAAATCGTGGTGGGCTCGCCCTTATTTGTTTTGGTTATCATTATCAATAAATTATTTTTATAGATTGCGCCATAATTCACAAATTATTGTGATGTTTTTGACAAACTCACGAAACACTTTTATCATAAGAGCAATCAACAGAACACCCGTTGATACATAAAACAATCTTATACTAACATTCGATTTTATTTTGCCAAAGGAGGTGAAAATACGAAAAACCACTGCATGCCATTTTGATTTTTCGATTTCAAGAGGAGATGAATTATGCCACAAAGAAAAACATTACTGAAACAACTACTCATCATCCCGGTGTTGTTGGTTGTGGTAGTGGGTCTTTTAATGGCGAAGCAAGTGCAGGTTAGCCGCGCCGCAGACGCCTCACCGGTCGCACTTGTCGCCGCGGAAGACAATCCCGCCCAACAAGGCGATGACGAAGTGTCCCACTCCACCGCTGACCACACCAAATTTGAAGTTTTGCAACAACCGTTTGAAACGGTGCAGGATGTCACCAATGCTTGTCTTTCGTGCCACACCGAAGCGGCCGACCAAGTGATGCACACCATCCATTGGACGTGGGAAAAACACGTGCCAGATACCGACCAAACGCTTGGTAAAAAAGACATCATCAACAATTTCTGTATCTCCATTCAATCCAATGAACCGCGTTGTACCAGTTGCCACGCCGGTTATGGATGGAAAGACAAAACGTTTGATTTTACCGTGCAACAAAATGTCGATTGTTTAGTTTGCCACGATACGACCGGGACATATAAAAAATTCCCCACTGCCGCAGGATTACCCGTGTATGAACCGACAGAATTTAACGGGAAGATGTTCAATCCACCCGATTTGAATGAAGTCGCGCAAAACGTGGGGCACTCCAGCCGAAATAACTGTGGCGCGTGCCACTTTTACGGCGGCGGTGGTGATGGCGTTAAACACGGCGACCTCGACTCTTCGCTGAAAGTGCCCGACAAATCGCTGGATGTACATATGTCTCCCGACGGGGCAAACTTCCAATGCTCAGATTGCCACACAGCCAACTCGCATGAGATTGCCGGAAGCCGCTTACGAATGCTTTCGCAATCTGATACCCATTACGACCTGCCCAACGACGACCACAATCGTGCCACTTGCGAATCTTGTCATGGCATCACACCACACAGCAACCCGAAAATCAACGACCATACAGACAAAGTTGCATGTCAGACCTGTCATATTCCAGAGTATGCCCGGGGTGGCGTTCCCACCAAAATGGAATGGTACTGGAAAGATGCCGGCCAATTTAACGATGATGGTTCAATTAAAAGTACCGTCGATGAGCAAGGTTTCCCCAACTATAACACGCTTAAAGGGTCGTTTGTTGATGAAGTTAATGTAAAACCGGAATACTACTGGTTCAACGGAGTCATTCGCTATACACTTGCCACAGACAAAATTGACGACACCAAACCGGTAGAAATTAATCCCATTGACGGCAGCTACGATGACCCGAATGCCCGCATTTACCCGTTCAAAGTTCATCGCGGCAACCAACCCTATGACCCCGTCAACAAAACGCTGGTCATCCCTCATCTGTTCGGGAAAGATGATACCGCGTACTGGAAAAACTTCGACTGGGGGAAATCAATTCAAGCCGGAATGGATTACGCGGGCTTGCCGTACAGCGGCCAATACGATTTTGTGGATACCGAAATGTACTGGCCCATCACGCACATGGTTGCCCCAAAAGAAGATGCACTCGCGTGCGATAGTTGTCATACCGACAAAACACAAAGCCGAGTGGGATCATTGGAAGGTTTTTACATGCCGGCACGAGACCACAACAACATTTTGGATTTGCTGGGATGGCTGGCAGCAGCAGGCTCGCTGCTGGGCGTGGTGGTGCACTCGTCACTCCGCATCTTCGGCAGCAAGAAAGGACGGTAGAGAACAATGACGACTGCAACGATTCGCGTGTACCTTTTCAAAGGGTTCGAGCGCTTGTGGCACTGGACACAGGCATTACTGATAATTTTGCTGGGCATTACCGGCTTTGAAATTCACAATTCGTACCATCTTTTTGGCTACCAAAAAGCCGTCATGCTACACAATACACTGGCGTGGGCATTGATTGCGTTGATAGTGTTCGCCATTTTCTGGCATCTCACCACAGGCGAATGGCGACAATATGTGCCCACCACCGAACGCCTTTCGGCAGTAGCACATTATTATGCCGTGGGAATTTTCAAAAACGAGAAGCACCCATTTAAAGAAAGTGAAGCTTCAAAACTGAACCCGTTGCAACGTTTTACCTATCTTGGGTTCAAAATTCTCATCATCCCCGTGCAGGTAACCACCGGCTTATTGTATATGTACTACAACCACTGGCACGAATGGGGTATATTTGCCCGGCTAGACTTGACGGCATTGTTGCATACTGCCGGCGCATTCGCGCTGATCAGCTTCTTTATTGTGCATGTATATATGACCACCACCGGCCATACACCGCTGGCACACATCAAGGCGATGATTACCGGTTGGGAAGAGATTGAGGCTGATTAATTCCGGCAGAAGACAGAATCAAAAAAGCAGATGGGCGCATTCCCATCTGCTTTTTTTGTTGCCCGATGTTCACTCATTCGGGCAAAATGTACAGGCATTCATCAATCATCCGCACGCCAATTGTATGGTTTTTGGGATATACGATTGTATGGCGCGGGTCAGAATCGGTCACCAGCAATCTCTGTCCGGCCACTTCAATTTCATATTCCACCAAACTGCCCATATATGACGACCAGTGCACCACGCCTTCATACTGCCCACCCGTTTCAACCAACTCGATGGCTTCCGGCCGCAAAACGAGTTTTACGGTTTGCCCCACCGACAGGTCTCGCGGTGGCGCAGGTGCTACCAGCGATTGCCCCAGCACATCCACCGTCACCAAATCACCATCGACGGCGGTAACTGTGCCATCCACAAAATTGGTCGTGCCGATGAAATCTGCCACAAAGGCAGTGCGCGGATGCCGGTAAATTTCAGGGGGTGTGCCGATTTGTTCAATTCGCCCTTGGTTCATTACCACCACCCGGTCAGAAAGTGTCATCGCCTCAATTTGGTCGTGGGTAACATAAACACTGGTAATCCCCAGCGTTTGCTGAATGCGCCGAATTTCGGTGCGCATCACTTCGCGCAATTTGGCATCCAAGTTTGAAAGCGGCTCATCCATCAGCAGCACTTTCGGTTCCATAACCAATGCCCGAGCCAGCGCCACCCGCTGCTGTTGTCCCCCGGAAAGTGCATTCGGCGGCCGGTTTTCAAGACCGGTCAACTCGGTCAATTCCAACACCCGTTGCACTTTTTCTTTGATGACATTGGCCGGTAATCGTTGAATTTTCAGCCCATACGCGATATTTTCGAATACATTCAAATGCGGAAAGATGGCATAACTTTGAAACACCATCGCCATATCGCGCTGGTTGGGCGGTTGCTGATTGATGACATCGCCATCCAAAATTATCCGGCCATCGGTTGGAAATTCAAAACCCGCGATGAGCCGCAGGGTCGTTGTTTTTCCACAACCCGACGGCCCCAGCAACGTTACAAATTCGCCTTTTTCGATGTCAACCGTGATATGGTCCACGGCGCGAACCATACCTTCGCCGCCCCGACCGACAAATTCTTTTACCAAATTTTCTAGCCGCAAAAAACTCACGAAAAATCCTCCTGCAATGATGCAAAATTGAACGGATGGCGATGGTCGCTATACATTAAAATCAATGTTCTGTCCGGAATTTCCCAGTGTGCGCCCCAAAATAAAATAGGTTAAGCCGATGGCAATCAATACAATAACAATGAGCACCAGCGAGTAGGCCGCCGCCAAACTCATGCCACCCTGTTCAACCGCGCTGAGAATTTCAACTGTTAAAATGCGCCATTTGGGCGTTGACAAAAAGATAATGGCCGACAGACTGGTCATATGGCGTGCAAAACTGAAAATCAACCCGGCAATGAACGCGGGCAACACCAGCGGCAGCGTTATCCGCCGAAATGTGTACTGGGCATTTGCGCCCAAACTGGCAGACGCTTCTTCGATGGATGGGTCGATTTGCTGCAGCGCGGCAACCCCCGCCCGCACCGATGCGGGCAAACTGCGCACGGCATACGCGAAAATAATGATGTATGATGTGCCAATCAGCGTGAGCGGCTCGCCAACCAGCGTTAACGCGGCGCTGACGCTCAGCAGTATGGCCGCCACCCACATTCGCATTTTGGGGCCAATTTGGGGCAGTGTGAAAATCCCGGCTGTCAAAAATGTAAAACCCATGAGCGTAAATGTCGGTTGTAAAAATACGCCAATTTGGTCGGAAACACTGCTGACAATTTTTGGCAGTTGGGTTCCCGGCAACGAGCGGCTCCAAATGAAAATTGCCCGTATCCACGCCCCGGAAATGTTATGCAAAACCAAAAACAGTGCCATAATCAAAATTGGGGTTACGGTTAACCGCCGTTTTTCGGCAGATGTGCCGAACCATGCCAAAAGGGCAGCCACAAAAAGGACAGCAGCCAAAGCATATTGCCAATTTCCGAATGTCATCAGCGCGCCAGTGTCGGCTTCGCCGGGCAAGCGGGTTAAAAAATAGCCGATGGCTGTGCCCAAAGCTACCACCACCGCGCGCCCGGCGGTATTTGTCGCTGCGACTGAACTGAAATACAACGCGAGGGCGGCATATACCAGCCATACACCCCACAACGGTGCTTGAATGAACACAATGATATATCCGATTCCCAAAATTGTGCCCGGCACAGCCCCGCCCAAATTCGAGAAAAAGTCGAGCGCCGCTTTGCCGGAGAAGTTTTTGCGGATGGTCATCACTGCAACCAAAATCCCAATCAGCCCCGCAATCGGGGTGGCAACCGCCGACAGAAATGTAGTATCGATGATGGATTCTAGCCCCCGATTGAACACGATATTAAAATATTTCATACTGAATGAGTTGTCGATGCCCCACAGTTTGGTCAGCGAACCAACCACGATGGAGGAGTACAACCCCAACACAAGAGTCAAAATCAGGGCGCTGACACCAATAAATGACCAGCGGATCCACGGTTCTTTCACGGTAATTTGCCCGCCGGTCGGCTTGCCCGTCACAGAGATATACGAACGCCGTTTGACCCAATAGTTTTGGAAGATAAACAGCGTGAGGGTTGGAATGAGCAGTACCAGCGACAGCGCCGCGCCTTTTTGCTGATTATATTCGCCATTGATGGCCAGAAAAATTTCGGCAGAAAGAACGGTGGTATTCCCCGAAATGAGCAGCGGGTTCCCCAAATCGGCCAGCGATTCCACGAATAGCAGCAAAAATGAACCGGCCAACCCCGGCGTCAACATCGGCAAGGTGATGGTGCGAAAGATGTGAAATTTGCTGGCGCCCATGCTCAGTGCGGCTTCTTCCATTGCCGGGTCGAACCGTTCCAGCATGGCGCGCAGCATCAAATACGGCACCGAGAAAAAGGTGATGACCTGCACAAAAACCAGCCCATCCAGCCCATAAATGTCATTTACGCCGGGCAAAAATTCAATACCGAGCCAGTTGTGGGTAACCAATCCGTTTCTGCCAAAAAGCAAAATGGCAGCGACGGCGATGGCAAACGGCGGCGAGATGGTCGGCAACAGGGTTATGACATGAAACAATCGCGGAAATGGAATGTTACAGCGAATAACGGTATAAGCGAAGATAAAACCAAACAATGTTCCAAACGTTGCCGTGAGCACGCCCATCGTCAGAGTATCGCGGACGACATTCCATGCGTGGGTGCGATAAACCGGGTCGATATAACGGGCAAAATATTCCAGGCTGAATTTCCCCGCTTCATCGGGGTTTGTACCGATATTGGGCACAAAAAAGCCCTGCACAATCACTTCAAACAGGGGCAGAATGATAAATAGAAAGACAAAGATGCTCACAATCAGCAATCCTGTCATCAGAATATTATCTTGGGCGAGCAGGCGAAATTCATTGACGCGGCGGGCTATTTCTTGCCAAAATGTGCGTGACGTTGCCGGTTGTGTATTTATCTGAGTTGTCGGTTTCATTTTTTTTCGGGCAGCAGTTGAAATCGCCCAAAGCCTGCCGCCAAATTGACGGCAGGCTCCGAGCAAATGGTGAACAAAACGTTATTTCTTCAAATTGTCGGCATTGGCGATTTCGTTGGTAAAGCGGTCCACAAATTCTTTTTTGTGGGTGCCACAATATTCAAAATCAT
>JANTHQ010000056.1 GCA_024762375.1 Anaerolineaceae bacterium | reverse complement strand
GGTCAGTTCATCCCATTTTGCCAGCGTTTCGGGAAACGGTGCGGTGATGAACCGGTCGGGGAAAAAAGCGGCATACGCGGCGCGAGGTTTGCTGGTTAAAAACGATTTGAATTCGGACATATAGTTCCAAATTTCCAGCCCGGTGTATTCCTGCACGTCCCAGTGTTTCCACGGGATTGCCCCTTCGCCAAAACGGGGCGCAGCGCGTTCAAACGGGTGGGCGATGAATCCCGCGCCGCCGATTTCGTTCACTTTGTCGATGAGCGATTGCGGGTTGGCGGCGTACTCGTTTAAATCGCGGTCAACGCCCAATGCCAGAAAATGGCTGTGTTCGGGATGCTGGGTGGTGTCATTCACTTCGATGCCCATTAGTGCCAGTAAATCGCCGTGCCAGCCTTCCTTATCGGGCACGAAAACATTGTGGTCGGTGAAGACCATCACATTCAGCCCGGCTTCTTGCCCCGCGCGAATCACTTCGCTGTGTGTGCCGGTGCCATCGGAATAAACGGTGTGTTGGTGAAAATTGGCGGTATATTCGTGTGTGGTCATTTGTCACTCGTCATTGGTTATTGGTTAATTGGAGATTGGTTATTGGCTGACCGCTGAAAACTTGAAACTATTGCGGTGGAATGACCAGCACTTGCCCCGGGTGGAGCAGGCGCGGGTCGGACAGAACATCGCGGTTGGCATCGAAAATGATTGTCCATAGGGCGGGATTGCCGTAAAACTGACGCGCAATTTTCGACAGCGAATCGCCCGGTTGGACGGTATAGCGGGTGACGGGCGGTGGCTCGGTTGGCGGCGGCTCGGGCGGCGGGGTTTCATCGGCCAAAAAACGCCGGTTTTGGGCAACCAGCCCGCCGAGCGTGTCTTTGATTTCCACCGGTGAGCCGCTGATTTGGTCAACCACCAGTGCCCCGCGGCGGCGATATTCCGCCAGCCAATCCGCGCCGATATTTCCCACGGCGGTGATATATTTCCAGCGGTCGGCAACCGTTTCCGGCGCAAAACTGACATCCGGACGGAATTTCCACACATATTGCAGCGCGGCGGAAAATGTGTCGCCGGTATCTGCCAGCAAAATGACGTGCTCGCCGGGGTTGGGCGGGGGGATGGTCGGCGGCGGAGGCGGCACCGTTTCGGCAAGTTGATGGCGCAGGTGTTCCGGGTCGAAATTCAGCCCGGGACATTGGGTGTGGTTGCCGGTCAACTCGCGGTGGATGCGGACATTTTCCACCGGAACTTGATATTTCTGCATCAAATGGGAAGTCAGTTCCAGCAGCGAATCCCACTGTTCGGGGGTGGGGCGGGTGAAATTGTTGGGGATGGCGTGAATGTTTCCGTCGCCATCGCGGTAGGTGCGGTCGGTGCTGAACCAGCCCGCCAGACAAATGGCGAGATAATGGTTGTTCCAGTATTGCCCGCGTTCCAGCCCCAACTCGTCATCAGGGTCTTTGAATCCGGCGTGATATGCGGCAATTTTTTCGTCGAGGGCGTATTGAATCGTGCCATCGCCGGTGATAACGTAATTGTAGCCGCCGTGTGTCCAGCCGCGCCCATTGACGTGATAGTCGAAAAAAGAGAACGCATCGCCGCTGGGCGCGCCCGTCCGGCGGTTCGCTGTGGCGGAGTGATGCACCGCAATGCCCAAAATGTCACCATCGCGCTGCCAATCTTTATATTCATCATAATTGGGCATTTGTGCCCGCACGTCGATTATATTCATAGTTTTCAGTTATCAGCCATCAGCCTTCGGCTATTTTTTCATCTTTCATTATTTGTGGCTATACAGGTTGTGGTGAGATTTTGCCGATTTCCACCCTTCGATACGCCCTGTGGGCTACTCAGGGTGAAATCGGCAGGGAAAAACGCATCCTGTATAGTTACGGATTATTTTTCATTGTTCATTATTCATTTTTCATTTTTCATTCAAAAAACACCCACGCGCCGTAACCGACCACCCGGTCTTTCGAGCCGGCGGTGTCGCCGGAATTTCGCAAATCGACCCGTTGGACGCGCAGGTTGTGCCGCCGAGCCAGCAGCAGCAATCCCTGGATGCCGAATCGCCCGCAGGCTTGGTCGCTGGCGATGGCGCTCGGTTGCAGCATTTCGATGGCGGTGGCGGTCATCCGGTCAACTTTCCGCGCGGTGTCATAATCGAGAAAATGGCTCAAATCGCTGCTGATGACGATGAGTGTTTCGCGCCCACCCCACACCGCCGACAGTACTTCTGCCACTTCGGCGGCATTGGTTTGCCCGGCTGCCAGCGGCACCAGCGAAAAATCGCCGAGTACCGTCTGCAGGAATGGCAAATGCACTTCCAAACTGTGTTCGCGGGCGTGTGCGGCGGGCAGCGCCATCACCTGCGGCAGTGACAGCAACTGCTCGATGGCAGCGGTATCCAGCGGCACATCACCGAGCGGGGTTGAAAACACATCGGCGGTATCGACCGCCAGCCCGCGCACCGGCACATAATGCGACGGCCCGACCAGCACCACCCGCGAAATCACCTCGCGGGCGTTGGTGTCTGCCAACCAGCGGTAGCCGGTTGCGGCAATTTCGCCGGAATAGATGTACCCGGCATGCGGCACAATCATCGCTTTGGGGATGGCGGTCGGTTCGGTTTGGGCAATATCGAGCATCCCCTGCACCATCTTTCGCAGGGTTTCCGGATGTGCCGGGTAAAATGTCCCGGCAACAGCAGGTTGTCTCACGGTAATCATAGTTTCAGGTTACCAATCTCCAATCAACCAGTAACAAATGACCAATGACGAGTGACAAACAACAAATCTCACGCTATAATTATACATGAGGAAGTGAAAAATGGGAATGTTTACTTTTAAACGTGAATCGGAAAATACGTTGGATGGCGCGCCGGCGCGATACTGGCATATGCTGGATGATGGGCGCATTCAGTGCGATTTGTGCCCGCGATACTGCAAATTGCACGATGGCCAGCGCGGGTTCTGTTTTGTCCGTGCCCGTCGCGGCGATGAAATGGTGCTGACCACTTACGGCCGGTCGAGCGGCTTTTGCGTTGACCCCATCGAAAAAAAACCGCTGAACCATTTTTTGCCGGGCACGCCCGTGTTTTCTTTTGGCACGGCGGGCTGCAATTTGGGATGCAAATTCTGCCAAAATTGGGACATCAGCAAATCGCGACAGTTTGACACGCTGGCAGACGAGGCATCGCCGGATGAAATTGCCCGCACCGCCGCCGAACTCGGCTGCCGCAGTGTGGCATTCACCTACAACGACCCCGTGATTTTTTTGGAGTATGCGGTGGACACGGCGAAAGCGTGTCACGCACGGGGGCTGAAAACGGTGGCGGTCACGGCAGGCGAAATCTGCCCCGAGCCGCGCGCGGAGTTTTTCGCCCATATGGATGCCGCCAATATCGATTTGAAAGCCTTCACCGAGCGATTCTATCGCCAAATTTGTATGGGCGAATTGCAGCCGGTGCTGGACACACTGAAATATGTGCGCCATCACACCGATACGTGGCTCGAAATTACCACTCTGCTCATCCCCGGCGAAAATGATTCGGCGGAAGAAATTGACGCGATGACCCGCTGGATTGCCGCCGAACTCGGCGCGGACGTGCCACTCCATTTTTCGGCGTTCCACCCCGACTTCAAAATGCGCGACCATCCGCCCACCCCGCCGCAAACGCTATCGCGGGCGCGGCACATTGCCATGGAAAACGGGCTGCGATACGTTTACACGGGGAATGTGTATGATGAAGCGGGCGGTAGCACATACTGCCACCGGTGCGGGCAAAAACTCATCGGGCGGGATTGGTACCGGTTGACGGCGTGGAATCTGACCCCGGATGGGCGGTGCAATCGTTGCGGCACGCCGTTGCCCGGCGTGTTCGATGCGGAACCGGGAAAATGGGGGTCGCGGCGGTTGCCGGTGCGGATGGGACGGTGAAACGGGGTAGGGGCACGCTGCAGCGTGTCCCTACGGTTGTAATTCGCTACTCGCCGAAACCCCGTGCGATGCGCTGCACCAGCCGCCGCTCGACGGTCACACTGCGGCTGAGAATCAATCCCGCATCGGCAATCAGCCGGTCAATTTCGGCGTAGGTGGGGATGAACACGTTTAGCCCGCGCGCGGCTTCGAGTTGGCGCGAATGTTCTGCGCCGGATGTTGTGCCATCCAGAAAATCCATCACCAGCCGACCGCCCGGCGCCAGCACGCGTTTCACCTCTTTTAAAACCGAAAACAGATATGGCGGCGGCAGAAATTCGCTGACTCCCACCGCCGTGACCAGCGAAAATGTGCCGTCCGCAAACGGGATATTCGCGCCATCGGCGGCACACAGCCCGCGAAACAGCCCCGCGCCCCGCTCGTCCACCACTGCCAGCGTGCGTTTGCTCACATCCAGCCCGAAA
The DNA here is from genome assembly GCA_024762375.1 of Anaerolineaceae bacterium. GTDB lineage: Bacteria > Chloroflexota > Anaerolineae > 4572-78 > 4572-78 > JANTHQ01. The sequence goes on along the minus strand of JANTHQ010000056.1, from coordinate 4,394 downwards.
TACGCCGTTTGCGCGGCGCGCAACTGCGGGATGGTCAGCAATGCCGCGCCACAGCCGATGTCCAAATGGCGTTCATCGGGCTGAAACGCGGCGAGTTTCGCCACCGCTGCCCACGTTGCCCGCGGATTTTCGGGTCGTAATTCCCCGGCGCGAATGCGCGCCATCGTTTCGGCATCGGCAGGGGGCTGGTGCTTCAGCCAACGCTCGGTGGCGGTATCAAATGCCGCCGCGATTCGGTTTCGGTGGGGGCGAAAATCAGTCATTGTGCCAACCATGTTTCTGAATCAGATTGCCGTTCAGAAAAGCGGAGAGTGCGGTTGGTAGCGTGTTCAAACATCAGTTCCTTGAATCGCTCGCGGTAATCAGTATTTTCGGAAAGAAGTACCGCCCATCTAACGCGGTAATTTGCCATTTTCTGAAAGAACATTCCCGCAAAACCGGTTTTCAAATCGAAAAATTCTGGTGGCAAATTCAGCCTGCGCACCAGCACGCGGTTTGAATCGTATTCGCCGCAGAGTGCCAGTAAATCCAGTACGTCCGCCTCAGATTGAATTGAATATCCGTTGACCGGGCACATCAAGTAAGAAAATTGATTGACTGTTCTTGTTAGAAATTCCATAAATTCTCTCATTCATTGTTTGAGAGCGGATACAATGACATTGTATGTGTGAACTTCATTCTTGCAAAATAATTTGTAGTGTGCCAAAATTCTATGATAGATTATCCTTGGAACAATTGCCATGATAGATAAAGAAACTGCCTCGCAAATTAGACAAACTCTAGCGGGTGAAGCGTCCATTGCCTCGACGTTGCTCGTAAAAAAACTTTTACATATTAACCAAGCAATCAGCGCAGACCTTGACCTTCCTGAAATCTTTGGGCGGGTGATTGAAGCGACACGGACTCTCTTGGGATGTGCCCACGCAAGCGTGGTTCTTTGGAATCCACGCGAAGACAGATTTGAATATGGGGCTTCATCATCTGCGGTGGGTGGAACTGTATCGAAAAGGGTACGCAGGACTGGTGGCGCCACACATTGGGTAGTGACTCACAAGAAACCAATCATCGTCTCTGATACCACGAGAGATCCTTTTTCAGCCAATAGAATGATTGGCGAAGAGCGCATTGAAGCATACGTTGGCGTTCCAGTTTGCGATCAGGACAATGTGCTTGGTGTGCTCTATGCGCTCTTTACAGAGAAAAGGTCATTCACGCAATTTGAAGTCAGCGTGTTACAGTATTTGGCTGGTTTGACGGGAATCGCCATAAAAAACGCCAAGACTATTTCCACGCTGCAAGAGTACAGCGAGCTGAACGACATTATTTTGCAAATTATTTCTCATGACCTTTATAACCCCTTAGGGGTAGCCAAAGGGTTTGTGAGTATCATGGAAGAGGCAGATAGCGAAAACGCGGAGCGGTTGGAGTGGGACAATATTGTATTGCGATCGTTGCAGCGGATGGAGGTTTTGCTAAATGAGGTGATGACGTACCACCGTATGATTATGCACGCTGATGTTGGCTGGAACTTGGTGGACATCAATGAAATAGCAGACCAAGTGGTAATTAGTTTTAAGGACGCTGCGGCTAAACAACATCACCAACTGCTGATAAAAAGTACACCCCAGCCACTGATGGTACAAGGTGCAAAACTACTGCTGAAGGAAATGTATGGCAACCTTGTTTCCAATGCTTTGAAATATACTCCTGATGGTGGAACAATAACCGTAAAAACAGGTATTTGTGGTCACGAATGTCTATTCTCTGTCGAGGATACTGGCATTGGAATTGCGCCAGAAGATTTTGAGAGAATATTTCTGCCTTTTAAACGCGTAAACACCAATGGGCAATCTGGGCGCGGTTTAGGGCTGCATTTGGTTAAAACTCTGGTGGAAAAACATCACGGGCGAATCACCGTGGAAAATTCTCCACAGGGAGGCAGTATTTTTACAATATATCTGCCGCAAGCCCACGAAGCAACTGTTGACCATGATTAATCTTTCGCCCGATAACGCAGCAGCAAATTTGTTGCATTCCCTGTGGAAAATTTACAACCGCCCCGCAAAACCGACCCCGTGGGCAACCGGCGGCAATCTGCCGTGGGATGACCCCGCGTTTTCCGAGCGAATGCTGCGCGAGCATTTGGATGAATCGCACGGCGCGGCGTCGCGGGTGGAAACAGAACGCGCGGCGCAAATCGAATGGCTGTGGGGAAAACTGCGGCTTTCGACGGGGGCGCGGCTGTTCGATGTGACCTGCGGACCCGGATTGTATGCGGTGGAATTCGCGCGGCGCGGTTGCGCGGTCGTCGGGGTGGATTTTGGTCCCGCGGCGATTGATTATGCCCGCGATTTGGCGCTGGCGGAAGGGGTTTCGGCGCGGTGCGAGTTTTTGCGGCAGGATGTGCGGGCGATGCACGACATCGGCGGCGGGTTTGACGGGGCGATTCTGCTGTACGGGCAACTGGCGGTGATGACTCGCGCGGAAGCGCAATCGGTGCTGGCGCAGATTGCCGCCGCGCTGAAACCGGGTGCGCGGCTGGCGGTGGAACTGCTCAATCCGGAGCGGGTGGACAAAACCGATAGCACGTGGTGGTTCACCGATGACAGCGGCTTGTGGGGCAATACCCCGTTCCTGCATTTGGGGGAACGGTTCTGGCTGGCGGATGAAAATCTTTCCGTTGAACGCTACCAGATTGTCCATTTGGAGACGGGGGAAATGGACGAAATTCAGTTGTGCGACCAAGTTTATCCCCCCGAAGAAATGACGGCGATGATGCGCGCGGCGGGATTTTCTGCGGTGGAGGTCATCCCCGCGTGGGGCGGCCTGCCGCTGTATGATGCGGATGAATGGCTGGTTTATCTGGCGGAGAAATGATGGGAATAGCACACGGATGACACAGATTAAACGGATAACCGCGGATTTTTTTGATATTTTATCTGTGGAAATCCGTAAAATCCGTTCAATCTGTGTGCTATTTTTTAGATAGCCAAAATATCCGCCAGCAGCCCCGCCGCCGTTTCGATGCCGCCTGCGCCCGCGCCGATGAGCGTCACATCGCCGAGCAGGTCGGTGCGGTAGGTGACGGCGTTGGTTGTGCCCATCACCTGCGCCAGCGGGTCAGATAGCGGCAGCAGTACCGGCTGCACGCTGGCAGTTGTTTGCCCGCCCGCTTTTTTCACCTGCCCGATGAGCTTCCAACGTTTGCCCGCCGCTTTCGCCGCGGCAATATCATCGGCGGTCAGGTGCGAAATCCCCCGGCACGAAATTTCATCCTTTTTCAGCGCGCAACCCATCACCGTGTTGGCGATAATCAGCACTTTTGCCAGCGCGTCGATGCCCTCCACATCCGCCGTGGGGTCGGCTTCTGCATACCCCAGCGATTGTGCCTGCGCCAGCGCGTCGGCGTAACTTTTGCCCGCTTCCATTTCCGAAAGAATGAAATTGGTTGTGCCGTTCAAGATGCCGCGCATTTCGGTGATTTCATTGCCTGCCAGCGCGCGCCGTGCCAGCCGCAGCGATGGCGTTCCGGCGGTGACGGTGCTTTCAAACAGAAATCGCACGCCGTTGGCCGCCGCCAGCGCCGACAAATCGGCATACGCCAGCGCGACCGGCCCTTTGTTGCTGGTGACGACATTTTTGCCGTGTGCCAGCGCGGTGCGGCAGTGGTCGAGCGCAGGCTGCCCGCTGTTCATATCGGTGTGACTCACTTCCACCACGGTGTCGGCGTTCGTGTCGCGGATGAGCGGAAGGTTATCCATCCCGCGTTCCAGCCCCGCCGAATCGGGATATCCGGCGAATGTGCCGTCTTTTTCCAGCGCGGTGAACAGCGCGGAAATATCCAGCCCGTCTGGATGGTACAGCGAGCCTTTACCGGGCGTGGCGATGGCGACGATTCGCAGTTCGGTGTGGCGCAATTGTTTCAAATCGGCGTTTTTCGCGGCGATGATTTTCGCCAGCGATTGCCCGACGGTTCCAAAACCAATCAGCGCGATGCGGTGGATGGTGTTTTTCATTCGGAATTCCTTTCTGTATCGAAGGGATAAACGGCCAGCCAGCGCCACATCAGTTTAAAGATGTAGCGTCCCGGCAGCAGAATTTCATCGGGGGGATAGACGGTTGCACCGGCGTTTTCCAGCCGCCGGGCAAACTGATGCCCGCTGCGGTCAGTGGGGGAGATGCCGCCCAGCACGGCGAATTTTTCGGTGCGGACGAAAATGCCCGCATCCCAATCGTAGTGCTGGCGATAGCGCATCATTTTCGCCATTTTTGCCGCAAAAGTGCCGAATGGTGCATTAAAATGCAAATGAAAACTGCCGCCGACGGTGGTTGGCAGCAGCGACAGATTCCGCACGATGGCTTGGGTGGCGGTGGGGGGAAATTGTGCGGGCGGG
>JANTHQ010000055.1 GCA_024762375.1 Anaerolineaceae bacterium | reverse complement strand
TCTTGCTGGCGGCGATAATCTGCCAGCGTTTCTTCCAGCTGGTGGTAAACATCGGGGTCCGTTTCATCGAGTAAACGCCGTTTCAAATCGGAAATCGCTTTGGGCACTTCCTGCAAATCGCGCCGGATGAGCGGGTTGTTGTCCATCTCTTCCAGCCGCTGCACCAACTCATCAATATGCGCTTGCCAACCGGACAAACGACTATTCAAACCCGAAATATCGGGCACAAAACGAGCGATATCAGGGTCGCGGAGCAATTCGGCGATGTACCGTCGATACTCTTCCGCGCGGGCAAGTTTTTCGGCGCGCGACAGTTGGGTCGGCACAGCGTTGGTTTCCGGTGTGGGTTGTTCAACAACTTTATTTTCAGCCGATTTTCGTTGCAAAAATCGATATAACAGCACGCTGCCCAGTGTCAGCAATCCACCGGGAAGAAAACAAATTGCCACCGAATACCCAAAATTTTCAAACCAAAGCCTGTCGCCGGTATTGAGAACAGCGAATCCACCAAACGACAGGGTAAACACGCCGAGCCACCACAGCACTACCGCAGCAACCATTTTCCAGCCCGATGGCGTGGTTCGTTTGCGCAAAAGCACCCCCGCGATGCCCCCCGCGCCGGCAACCAGAGTACCCCATGCCATCGCTATCATCCCGATATTTTCTGGCGTCGGTTGCGAAACTGTCGCAGAGGCAGCCAGCGGCAACCAAAACAACCCTGCGACGGCTATCAGCGCCGAAAATGCCAATAGCATGTAATCGACGCGATTTAAGGGCTGGGACGGTCTTTCAACTTTCATCGGTTACTCCATTTGCGAACTGACACGGTTTTGAGGATAATGTATTATTGTGACTGCGTTATTTTAACGCACATCAATCGTTCTGAAAAATCGTAAGAATTGTGAATTTTCCGCGTCTAATGCACGTGCGACAGCGCAGCGTTTTACGCAAAATAATTTTATCAGCAAAGAGGACATATCATGGACTTTCAACTTTCAATGCCAAAATCAGGTGACGACCACGAAAATAAACCAAATCCCGATGAAATCCGCGAAGTAATCATCATCGGCGCAGGCCCTGCCGGGCTGACTGCCGCCATTTATACCGCTCGCGCCCATTTGAACCCGTTGATGATTGAAGGCTATTTCAGTGGCGGGCAGTTGATGGACACCACCGAAGTAGAAAACTACCCCGGTTTCCGCAACGGCATTATGGGCCCCGATTTGATGGCAGAGATGCACGCCCAAGCCGAGCGGTTCGGCACGGAATTTCTGGCAAAAGATGTCACCAAAGTTGATTTGAGCGGCGACATCAAAAAAGTATGGGTGGAAGATGACCTGTTCCAAGCGAAAACGGTCATCATCTCCACCGGCGCAACCGCCAATTATCTGGGTCTGGAAAATGAAAAACGGCTGCTGGGCCGCGGTGTCAGCGCGTGTGCCACCTGCGACGGCTTTTTCTTCCAAGACAAAGAAATTTGCGTTATCGGCGGTGGCGACAGCGCAATGGAAGAAGCCACATTCCTGACGAAATTCGCCAGCAAAGTATACCTCATTCACCGCCGCGACCAATTCCGCGCCTCGAAAATTATGGTGAAGAAAGCCGCTGACAACCCCAAAATTGAATTCATTATGGATACCGTGGTTGAAGATGTACTCGGCGAGGATGCAGTGACCGGCGTCCGGCTGAAAAATGTCAAAACCGGCGAAGTAACCGATCTGCCTGTGGAAGGGATGTTCTTGGCTATCGGGCACACCCCCGCCACCAAATTATTTGTCGGGCAACTGGAAATGAATGATAAAGGTTATATTGTCACTTCCACCGACAAACACAATATCACCGCCACCAGCGTGCCGGGCGTTTTTGCCTGCGGCGACGTGCAGGACGACCATTACCAGCAAGCCATCACCGCGGCGGGTAGCGGGTGTCAAGCCGCGCTGGATGTGGAACATTTCCTCGAATCGCAAGCGATGGACGTGGAAACAGAAAGTTCAATGGCAGCAGCGGCATAGTTTTCCGAGACAGGAAGCAAGCAGAAAGCAGCAGGGGCGGCTCGTGTGAGTCGCCCCTGTTTTTTCCTGTTTTTTGCTATTTGCCCCTTACGCCTCTCGATACACCTCATCCATTGCCGAAGTCAAATCTTGCAACTGATGCACCTGCTCCGAAATTTCCTCTTGCAGGCGTTGCGCCCGCCCCGCCGATTCGCCTTTGGTGTCGAGCACCAGCAACTGTGAATAAACCGTTCCCAATGCCGACAGCGTTCGCTCCAATTGCAACTCGGCGCGTTCCATCGTATCTTCCAGCGTTTCCAAATTTGCCAGTTGCCGTTTCCGGTCGGCGATGGTTTGTTCCAACTGCTGTCGCATTGCCGGATCGGTTTCGTTTGCCCAGCGCTGGCTCAAATCTTCAATCATCTGTGGCACGGATTGTCTGTCTCGCGCAATGAGTTTGTTTTGGTTATAACGGTCAATGCGGCTCGCCAGCCGGTAGATGGCTTCCACCCAATCGACCACTTCTTCTGTGGTGCGTTTCAGGCGGTCGCGCAACACACCTTCTTTTGTCTGCGCCACCGATTCTTCGATGCGGCGCAGATATTCCAGCGCTTTTGCGCTTTTTTGCCGCAGTTGGGTCGATTTTATCTGCTGTGGCTGAAATTCGCGCTGGAAAATAGTGGCAACCGCTTTGGCGTTGATGGACGGGTTTCGCATCGTTTTTACGCCAATGAACAGTTCCAGTACCACGCCCAACGCGACAAACACCCACCACAATGACGGCAGGGCTACCGTCGCCACCAATACCCCGGCGATGTTCACCGCGCTTTCCCAGCGGAAAAAAGCTTCTTGCAATATGGCGTTTCGGGCACGTTTTTCCAGTTGACGGCGAGCTTCTGACATGGGTTATGTTATTCTTCCAAACCTAAACGGCGGCGGCGTTCAGCCAGCTGGTCATCCAACTGCGCTTTATTGAGCACGTCATCCATGCGCGTGTCCAACCGGTCAGAATACGTTTCCATCTCCGCGTCGGCGCGGTCCAACCGGCTGCGAATGGCATCGCCCACCCGGGCAATATCGCTGTCGCCGATGCCCTGCAAGTCATCCAGGGAGCGGATTGTTTTGGCGGCAATCTCTTTCGATTTCGCCAGCTCCAGCAGCGCCAGCAAGTGTTCACGTTCCTGTTTGATGGTGGTCAGTTTGGCTTCCAGTTTCAGACGGGCGTCTGCCAATTTATCGGCTTCGCGTTTTTGCGTTTCAAACTGCTCCCGATACTGATTCGCCATATCAATTTTGGAATTGTATTTGCTTTGGGCCGCCATCGCCAAATCTTCTTTTCCGGCACGCAGCAGACGGTCAATATCGCTGTCCAACTGTTCTGCTTCGGCTTGGAAGATTTTCCATTTGCGCTCCAGAGTCTTCACCTGCCCGCGCACGGTGATGAGCGCATCTTGCAGGTCATCCAGATTATCTTCCGCCTGCCGAATGTACTCATCCAGCACCGCCACCGAATTGGCTTTGAGCGCTTTGTCCACCAATGAATGCAGGTTTGCCGAAATGAGGGTTTGAACTTTGCTGATTAACGATGCCATAAATTACCTCTCCTTTTGTTGGTTGATAGTACCATATCACATTTTTTCGATTCGGGTCAGACACAAAACCGACATTTGTCCGATAGTTATCCCCGTTGCAGGCGATAGCCCCGTCCGCGCACGGTGATGAGATAACGCGGCTCGGATGGATCCGGTTCGAGTTTTTGACGCAACCGGCTGATGAGTTTCTCGATGCGGGCGTCATCCACTTCTTCGATATAATCCTCGCCCCATACGGCTTCGACGATGCTGTATTTGTCGCAAATTTTGCCCAAATTGCCGTACAACAGCAGCAACAGCCGATATTCCAGTTTGGTCAGCACTTCCGTTTGCCGGCCATCCACAAAAACCTGTCCCGCATCCACATCGACGCGCACACCGCGCTCGGTAGGCGTTTTGACCAGTCGCTGGCGCTTGATATAGTCTTCAAAAAGACGCGCAAAAACAACGACCTGCCCATCACCATTGGCGCGGAGAATGCCATTTCGCAGCAATTCTTTTTGAACAATCGGTGGTATCGATTTTTCGACCGCAAAATCGAGCAGCGCTGTCTGTTTTTCGGGCGAAAGGCCGCGCCAGAGGTTGTTGCATTCCGTCCGGACATTCGGGTTTTCGGCAAGCCGGGCTACCACCAACCGGCTATCGCGACTCACGCCATCCACCGTGTGCTCTGCCAACACCTGACACACACTTTCCAGCAAACCGGGATGCCCGCCGGACTGTTCGTGAATAAATGCAATATCGTCCTCTGAAAAGTGGATGCCGTTTTCAGCAGAAAATTGCTGCACCACTTGCGCCATATCTTCTTTTTCCAGCGCGTGCAGCACATGGGTATGATGGGTGAACAACTCGGCAAATTCGCCGATTTCCGGTGTGCTGCGCAGTTTTAACAATGGCGCACCGACACCGACCACATAGGTCAACCGTTGCGGATATTTGTCGCGCAGGGCACGCAGGTTCAAAAAAACGCGAGATTCGAGTTCGCGGAAAACCTCATCGAATTCATCAAACAGCAACACCAGCCGCCGCGACCACCGCTCGCACAGGGTGATAATCGCCTGATTGAAGCTGAGCGCGTTCTGAAATTCATCGGTGGGCGCGACCACCTGCCGGTATGCCGCCTCTACTTCGGCGATGATGTCCGGCTCGGCTGCGAGGGCTTTCAGTTGGGTGATGATACTGCGCAGCACCAACTCATAAAAACCCTGCCCGGTGAGCTGCAATTGCAAATTAAAATCGATATACACAAAACCATATTCGGCTTCATTGAACCCCGACACAAGTTGTGCCAGCAGCCCCGGACGGTGCACCCGCCGCAATAAATTCGATTTTCCGATGTTGCTGATACCGACCACCGCACAGCAATCGTTGTGGCTGATGCACTCGGCCACAACCTGCAAATCGCCGCTACGGGTAATCGGTTGATTGTGCTGCAAATTCATTCAAACTGCCTCTATTTTGGGTGAATCAATCGGTTGCATTATACCACAGCACCCGCAAAAATCTCAATCTTTTGACCGACTATCGGACAATTTCAATTTGCCCCAGCGTCACCGCCGATTTTCCCGCGCCGTCCACCGGCAGCGGTTCACCCGTGTCGGAATGGTAGAAAATCAAATCGAGCCAGTATTGCCCCGGCGATAAATTCGGCGGCAAATCGAGCCGCATGGGGTAACGAAGGGTATCGCCCGTGCGCCACTGCGGGCTGAAAAACAGATTGCCCGCAGGCCACTCGTCCACCTGCGCGGCGAGATTTCCCTGCGCGTCCCACAATTTCAGCGAGGCGGCAAGCGGCGCATCCGCCGAAATATCTTCCAAAACATCGAGCCACCATGTCACAAAAATCGCATCACCGGGGTGATGCTGTTGCCCCAGCGGCACAATTCCCCGCAACCGGAGTTTCCCGTCAAACGTGGCATCGAGCGGTTGCGGCGGATTCGGTTTTGCGCCCGTGTCGAATGCCTGCACGCGGAAAAACGATGGCCCCGCTACCGGCACATCCACCACCGGACGGGTGTTTTCCGCCAGCCATTGCCGAATCACGCCCTGCGGGTCGGTGACGGTATCGTATGCCCGCAGCATCCAAATGCGCGGAAATGTTTGCCGCACCTGTTCCAGCGCGGCGATGGTTTCGGCGGTGGACATGGCATAAAAATCCGAGCGCGGGTCGCCCCAGCCGAGCGCGGGGTCGCCGTCCACTGTGCCCGTTTCCAGCACCAGCGGGGCATACGGATTGCGGTCAGTCTGCGGGTCGAAATCGGTCAGCCGCAGATAGCCGCCCACCGGCGCGGAAAAATAGACGCGCAGCGCGGTGTAGGTGTAGCCCGCGTTCACCAGAATCACATCGCCGGGACGCCATTTTTCTTCCAGAACCGCCACCGCCCCGCGCAGGTCATCGGCGGCATAACGGGGGTTGGTGTGCAGTTCGGCAATCGCCCAGCCGGACGCGGCAAGCCACAATCCCGCGCCAGTTGCCGCCAGCGCACGCCGTCGCGCCCACAGCCATGCCAGTCCCGCACCCAAAATAATGAAAAATGCGGGCGAATAGGTGAACAGATAGCGGACGTGATACAGCGGCGAGCCGGTGATGAGCGGCGCGGCGATGATGATTGCCAGCGGGGCGAAGGTCAGCGTGGGGAGCAAAATTCGGGGGGCGGGGCGTCTCAGCGCAGCGATACCGAGCAAAAACAGAATCGCCGTGACTGCCAGCGCCCACCATACCTGTGCCGGTTGGATGGATTCGCCCACAGAAAGGGCGTTCCAGCTTTCCAGCAGAATATCGCCCAGCGGAATGGCGCTGCGCCACGGCGGGACAGGCGGATGGGTCGCCTGCCGCCACGCCACCGGCATCCACGGCAGATAGAGAATTGCCGCGCCGAAATTCGCTGCCAACCACAACCGAAAGAAAGCAAAGTTTTTCTTTTTGGCTGCAGGTTGATGTTTTACACTTTGAGGGGAAACCGCATCCTGAGTAGCGGTTCGCGGCGCGAACCGCGTATCGAAGGGCGGTTTCCCCAGCCGATTTCCACCCTTCGATACGCCCTGCGGGCTACTCAGGGTGAGAAATCGGCAACCGGCAGCATATCTCGATAAACATCCCCACCAAAACAGCAGAAACAGATTCAGCGCGATGAGCAAAAACGCAAAATAATACAGCACGTACAGCCCCAACGCCGCAATCAGGGCATAGCTGATGGCCCATTTCCGGCGCGAAACGGTCTGCGGGTGGGCGGAAATCAATTCGGGGGCGAACGCCATCAGCGCGAAAATGACCGCAAGCACGCCCAAAAGCGCGCCGAGGGTGTACATTCGCACTTCCTGCGAATACCACAGGTTATACGGTGACAGCGCCACCAGTCCGGCAGCCCACAGCGCGGCGCGCGCGCCCGCCAGCCGTTTCGACAGCGCATACACGGCGGCAATCAAAAGCACGCCGAAAATCACGGAGAAAAATGCCAGCGCAAATTCCGAGCCGCCCGCCAGCGCATGCCAACCGTGCAGCAGCAGATAATATCCCGGCGGATGGATGTCGCGGGCGGTATGGGCAATCAAATCGGCGGTGGATTTCTGCGCCAGCACCGCGCTGACGGTTTCATCATACCACAAACTCTGCGCACCCAGCCGGAACAATCGCAGGGCAAAGCCAATCAACAAAAGCAGTGTCAGTTTGAAGTTGCGGGTTGCGGATTTTAAGTCCAAAGTCTCAGGTCTCAAGTCCAAAGTTGGGAGTTGTGAGTTCAAAGTTCGAGGTTCAAAGTTGCACGGTAGCAAGTCGCACTTTCTCACCTGCGCACCCGCTCACTCATCACTCATCACTCATCACTCATCACAAATCATGCCACCCCAACGCCCGAAACGCAAAAACCGCCTTTCGGGGGAAAGGCGATTGGTTGTGCCACCATTTTTCATTATTCATTATTCATTATTCATTGAATTAACCCCGCCTGCCGAGCGCGTGCCAGCACGTGTTCCGCCGCGCGGATGACCGGCATATCGACCATTTTGCCTTCAAACGCGAACGCCCCCGTGCCCGATTGCTGGTGGGCGCGGTGCGCCGCCACCAGTTTCTGCGCCCGTTCAATTTCGGCGGGGGTGGGCGAAAATTCGCGGTTGATAATTTCAACCTGTTTCGGGTGGATTGCCATTTTGCCCGCATAACCCATCTGTCGCGCCGTGCGACATTCTTCCGCCAACCCGTCCAGATTTTGGAAATCGACGAAAATCATATCAATCGCCTGCAAGCCATACGCTGCCGCCGCTGTGACCACCGCACTGCGGGCGAAAAAAACTTCCCAGCCCGCGCGCGTTCGCACCGCGCCGATGTCGCCTGCCAAATCTTCCGCGCCGAACATCAGCGCGTCAAGCCGCGCGTCCGATTGCGCAATCTCTTTCAGATTCATCACGCCCAGCGCGGTTTCGACCACCGCCACCAGCCGCAGCGAATTTTCCGCCCAGCCGTGTTCGCGTTCCACCGCCGCCAGTTTCCGGCTGACGGTCTGCACATCCGCCGCCGTTTCTGTTTTGGGGATGACGAATCCGTCCGGCTGTGAGGGTGCAGTGACGGCGATGTCGTCATCCAAAAAGCCGGAAGCGGGTGGATTGACCCGCACCAGCCGCTCGCGCCGCCCGAAATCGAGCGTGCGCAACGCCTCGACGATGGTTTCGCGGGCGGCAGCTTTGTTGTTCAGCGCCACGCCATCCTCCAAATCCATCACGATGGTATCGGCATCGAGTTGGGTGGCTTTCTGAATTTTCCGCATACTGTCGCCGGGCATAAACAGCACCGAGCGGCGAAGTTTGTGATTGGTCATTCGTCATTCGTCCTTTGTGAAAACGCAAAAGTGGTCTGTGAACTGAAAACTGACCACTGAAAACTAACTGCTTTTTTTCAGCATCAACGCCGTGCGCTCAAAATCGAGCACGATTTCGCCGTACTGGTTGCGCCCGATGTGCCGAAAGGTGACAATTCCCTGCGTCGGGCGGGAACGCGATTCACGTTTGGCGGTGACTTCCGTTTCCACTGTCAGTGTGTCGCCGTGGAACATGGGGCGCGGGTGTTTCACGTTGTCGTAGCCCAAATTCGCCACCAGCGTGCCGCCGGTCAAATCGTGCACGGTGATGCCCACCGCCAGCCCCAGCGTGAACAACCCGTTGACCAGCGGGCGGCCGAATTCGGTTTTGCGGCAGAATTCCGCATCCAGATGGAGCGGCTGCGGGTTCATCGTCAGCGATGAAAA
>JANTHQ010000054.1 GCA_024762375.1 Anaerolineaceae bacterium | reverse complement strand
TGTCAAATTTTAAACTGCGTAACATCAGTTACGAATAACGAGTGACGAATTGGGGCGACCCGCCAAAAAATGGGAGCCGCCCCGCGCATTGAAGTTACATTGAAAGTGTGGCGCTATTACCGGATGAGATTGACCAACTCTTGCAGCATTTGGTCAGAGGCGGTGATAACGCGGCTGTTTGCCTGAAAACCGCGTTCGGCGGTAATCATGCTGGTAAATTGTTGCGCCAAATCCACATTTGACATTTCCAGATAGCCGGACGACACCTGCCCGCGGCCATCCTGTCCGGGCAACCCAATTTGCGCCGAGCCGGAGTTGGCGGACGGGGCGAACAAGCTTTGCCCTTTTTTCTGCAAACCGCCGGGGTTCAAAAACTTGGCGATGGCGATTTGCCCCAGTCGGCGGGTCAACCCGTTGGAATAGACGCCGTTCACTTCACCAAAGGTGCTCATCGTGAAGGTGGTCAGCGAGCCGGGGGGCAGCCCGTCTTGGTTTGAAACACTGATATCACCATAGCCCACCAGTTGGGTCACATTGGTAAAATCGAGGCTGACGTCGGCGGGGTCGGCGCCGGTGCTGAACGTGAGATGCGGGGTGGTTCCGGCGGCGGGTGTGCTCGACAGGAAAATGCCATTGGCGTCGTATGTTACCGTGCCGCTATTGTTTGAAATGCTGGTGATGTCGCTGGAACCGGCATTCGGGTCAGATACCGACCAATCCCAGGTGTTGGCGGATGACTTGGTCATCGTCAGCATAATTTCGTGTTCCGTGCCGAGCGAGTCGTAAATGGTCATCCGGCTGGAAACACTGTCGCCGATGGCGGTGCTGGCATCGACATTTCCCTGCAAATCCATCAAACTGGTCGCGCGAGCGATTCGTTGCCCCAGCGGCACGTTGATATTGCCGATGGGTTGGGTGGTGTCAATTGCGCCGGTGTTGGGGTCTGCCGACCAACCCTGAATTTTCAACCCGGTGGTCAGGTGCAGCAGCGAACCATCCAGCCCCACATCGAGGTTTCCGTCGCGGGCGTAAGCGAACCCGTCGCCGGAATTGAGGACGAAGAACCCGTCGCCTTGAATGGCGAGGTCTGTGAGCCGCCCGGTGTCTTTCAAACTGCCCTGCGTAAAAAAGGTGTCAATCCCGCCGAGCGCCATCCCCAAACTGATTTGCACGGGGTTCAGCCCGCCCAAACCGCCGCGCGGTGCGCTGCTGCCGCGGATGGTCTGGCTCAACAATTCTTGAAACTGCACGCGGGCCGTTTTGTATCCGGTGGTGTTGACGTTGGCGATATTGCTGGAAATAACATCCATAAAGGTTTGATGGTTTCGCAGCGAAGCGATTGCCATCGAGAGTGAACGCATCATTTTTACATACCTCCTGAGTTGTGTGGCTCCCGACTTCCTCAGAAAGGTCCGGTCGGAAAACCTGTTTTCGATAGATTTTTTAACTTAAAACGACACTGTCAATATTGGTAAAAACATCTTCTTTGCGGCTTTTGGCATCCACCGCAGTGATGACCACTCGATTTTTCACACTGACCACCAGCGCCAAATCATCCATCAATATCAGCGATTCGCGCGCGCCTTTATTGGCGGCTTTTTCCACCGCGCGGTCGAGCCGGGCGGCTTCTTCGGTGCCAAAGGGGATGTTCCGCGCCTGAATGCGCCGTTGGGCGTGTGCCGACAATTTTACAGACGATGGTTGCGCCAATTGGTTTTTCAGCACATCCTCAAATGCGGGGATGTCGGCGGGTGTACCGCTGCGCTGCTGCGGTTTGCGCTGCGCCTGCTGAATTTGACGGATGGCATCGGCGTTCGATGATAGAATGGCTTGCTGAATTTTATCTACCATACCGCCGAACCTCCATCCTGCGTGCCATCGGCACCGGTGTCGGTTACGGTGCGAACCGCGTCCATCGGCACGCTCTCCCCGTCAACGGTCAGGGTCACTTTGTCACCATGGATTTGCATACCGCTCACCACACCCGACACAGATTCGCCGGTGTCCAAATTGGCGCTGATGGTTTTTCCGATGAGCGCGCTGCCCTGTGTCACCATCTGCGATGTTATCATCGAGCTCATCGTTTTGTTCATTGCCATCAATTCGTTCAGCGAATTGAGCTGTGCCATCTGGCTGATGAATTCGGTGTTGTCCATCGGTTTTAACGGGTCTTGATTTTTTAACTGTGCCAGCAGCAGCTGCAAAAAAGCGTCTTGCCCCAATCCTTCCATCCCGGTGGCTTGCTGAATGGATGATTGCGCTTGCGTTTGTTGCACCGGACTGGTATCAGTTACGCCGGTTACAGCCATAAAAACCTCCTTTCATCAAATTTGATAATCAATTCGCCCGGATAACCGGCGATTGAGCCGGGTTTTGGGGGCGGTGTCCATATCGCTCACGCCATCCACTGTGGTGGCTGGTGCGGGCTTGCGCGAGTCTGTCTGCCAGTTGAAATTCTGCCGCTGTGGTGCGGCGAAAGCAGAAGCATCACTGCCCACCGACACATCCAGCCCGCCGGTGGTCAATCCCTGTGCCGAAAATGCTGCTTTCAGTTCCGGCAGGTGGTTTTGAATGAGCGACTGGGCTTTCCCCGTTTCTGTCAGCAATTGCACGGTGATGTCGCCGTTGTGCACGTGCATTTGAACCAGCACTTGCCCCAGCGATTCGGGATGCAGGTGCAACCGCACGGCGGTCTGTCCGTTTTGTTTCAGCACCGAAATGGTGTCTGCCAGTTGATGCAGTGCGGGAATGTTGGGCAGAGCCGGGTGCTGTGGAACAGCCGGCGCTGCGGGGGCAGAAACTGCCGGCGCCGATGATGTTTGCGGCGCGGTCAGTGGTGGCGCACCGGCGGGCAGTACCATTGCTTTTTCGCCGGATGCGGGTTCGGTGTGTGTGCTGCTCATTTCGGCGGCAGGAACTGTGCTTGCCGCGGGTGACGGTTGCGTGTTTTGGGTGGTGGGTGATGTCTGTGCGTTTTGTGCTTGCGCGGTATTCAGCGCTTTGTCGAACATCACAGCCGGTTCGGCTGCGGGTTTGGCGGCAGTGGACACGGCGGGGGCAACGCTTGCCGGTTTGGCTTCGGTGGCGACGGTGTTGGCAGGCGCGGTATCGGTTTGGGTGGGCTGCGCGGTAGTTTTCGGGGCTTTGGATTCGCCCGTTAATTGAGCCATCACTGCCGCTAATGGCGATGGGTCGGTGTGTTGTGTGCCGGTTGCTGCGACATTACCACCCGCTTCGACGGCTGTTTGCGTTTGCTGCTGCAACTGTGCCAGCGCAGCGAGCATAGCCGGATTTTGCGCCAGCCCCAACTCGGCGACCATCACGTCCAGCGATTTTTTCGTTGCGGTGTCGTTTGTGCTCAACGGCAGCGAGCCATCGGTGGCAAGCAGGGTATCTTCTGCCGATTGAGCGATGGCTTCCATCATTTGCTCGGCGGTTAGTGTGCCGCCCGCATTTTCACCGGCCAGCGCTTGAATCGCCGCCATCATATTTGTGAGCGAAACGGTTTCATCCGTTCCGTCAGACGCTTCTCCAGAGGAGTCCGGCGTCGGTAGCAGGTTGTTCGGTGCGCCGCTGGGCGCCAACAGCCCGAAAAGTGTTGCCAGCCAGTTTCCGGGCGATGCGCCGGTTTGTGCAACTTCTGCAGCTGCTTCGCCGCCGGTACTTTCGGCAAACGATTGCAGCAGGTTCAAAAACAGACTGTCGGTGCCGGTGGCGGCTTGTGCGCCCCCCGACTGTGGTGTGAAATTCATCGGCATCAGCGTGCTGAGCAATGCTTCCACATTAATTCCGTCCATTGTGTTTCACCTCCTTTCTTTTTGGAATGTGCGGCTATCTGCTGTGGCGGCAGATAGTGGCTGACTGTACTCTATCACAAACACACGCACGTTTCAGTAAAGTGCGTGTGAAGGATGCGTAAAAACAGCGTAAAAAGTTACCGGCTTTCGCGGATGATGTTTTTCAGCAGCGATATTTTCATACCGGTGAGTTGTGACAGCGCTTGAAAACGAACGGTGGTTTCGGCGAGTTCGGTCATTTCCAAATCGATATCCACACTGTTGCCGTCGTTGCGCATAGTGTTGTTTTGGGTGGTGATGGTGATGCCGCGCGGTTCGAAGGGCGCGACATGGCCCAAATGCCGGGTGTCGGTCGTTTTGAGCGGCAATCCGCCGCTGCTATCGTTTTGGCGCAGGGCAGCTTGAAGCTGGTCTTCAAACTGAACGCGCTCGGCTTTGTAGCCCGGTGTGTCCACATTTGCCACATTGTTGGCAATCGCTTTTTGCCGGGTAGACAGCCCGTCGAGGGCATACGCCAAAATTTTCAGGGTTGGGTCGTTGACAATGCCAGCCATAGGGCCTCCCTTTCTATGCTGTCCATTCTCGCTGTTGATATTGCTGGCGCAGATTCAGCACGCGCGGAATGTACGCTTGCGTTTCTTGATATGGCGGCAATCCGCCCCAGCGATCGACCGCGCCGGGGCCTGCATTGTATGCCGCCAGCGCCAGCGACACATCGCCGTGATAGCGGTCGAGCATGGCGCGCAGATATTTTGCGCCACCTTCGATATTCTCCACCGGATTAAAAACGTTGGCGACGCCGAGCGCGCTGGCTGTAGCATCGGTCAGTTGCATAATACCTTTCGCCCCCGCCCGCGATATCGCATCGGGCGAAAAGTTCGATTCAGCGTGAGCGACGGCTTTCAGCAGCGCCGGGTCGAGGTTGTAACGGTCGGCAATATCGGAAAATATTTGGTCGAATGCAGAGGCGTGCGCCGAAAAATTGCCGCCGGTATAGCCGGACGAGTGATTTCCGGTTAAGGTGCTCTGCAGTTTTGATAGCACACTTTCATACAGCGTGCGCTGAAGTTGAGACATAATCGAATCAAGCATGGGAATACCCTTCGCGAGCGTACCGTGTGGTGACCAAATCGTCCACAATGCGCCCTTCGCGGCGATTGAGCTCAATCAGTTCCCGGGCGACATGCCGGTCTTTCAACTTTTCGAGCGTTTTCTGCTCTTGCATGGTTTTTACCAGTTCTTCGCGTTTTGTTTCTACCTGTGCCCTGGTTTCTGCTACACGGATTTTTTGGCGTTCGACGTGGGCGTGCAAGAAATGCAGGTATTTTTGGTGCAATTCAATGGTCTGACAATCGAGCACGCCATTTTTCTGCTGCCGTTGCAGCGAGGCCGTATGGTCTTGAACCATTGTCTCCAAATGTGCCAGCGCGTCCTCTTCGCTTTTTTGCAGGGCACGCAACTGCGCAAATTCTGTTTCCAGACTATCCACCAAACTTGATTTGTAATTTAAGACAGATTGCAACCGAAATGAATTTTGCTTGCTCATGCGTTAATCCTTTCCGCAGCAATTTGTCGCTGGGCATCTGCGATTGCCTTCAATTTTTCCAGTGTCAGTTGATACGGCGTGGGGTCGTTCGCCTTTTGACGCAGAAATTGCAGAATTTCCGGCATCAAGGCGATGGCTTGGTCGATAGCAGGGTTGGAGCCATCCACATACGCGCCGATATTGATGAGGTCGGCGGCTTTGTTGTACGTTGCCATCAAATCTCGAATTTGGCTGGCGGCGGCGCGATGCTGTTCATCGGTGATGGCGGGCATCACCCGGCTGACGCTTTCCAGCACATCAATGGCAGGATAGTGGTTTTGCGCCGCAAGCTCGCGCGAAAGGACGATGTGTCCATCCAAAATGGAGCGCACTGCGTCGGTTATCGGTTCGGTCAGGTCATCACTTTCCACCAGCACGGTGTAAAAGCCGGTGATGGTTCCGCGTTTGCCCGTGCCGGTGCGTTCCAGCAGTTTCGGCAGCAGGGCGAAAACCGATGGCGTATAACCTTTCATCGCCGGTGGTTCGCCAATGGCCAGCCCGATTTCGCGCTGTGCCATCGCAAATCGTGTCACCGAATCCATCATAAATGTGACATCTGCCCCCTGGTCGCGGAAGTATTCGGCGATGGCGGTAGCCACCCATGCCCCTTTCAATCGCACCAGTGCCGGTTGGTCGCTGGTCGAAACCACCACTACCGACCGTTCCAGCCCGACATTTGTCAAATCGCGTTCGATGAATTCCTGCACTTCGCGCCCGCGCTCGCCGATGAGCGCAATCACGCTGATGTCGGCTTTGGCATTGCGGGCAATCATGCCCATCATGGTGCTTTTGCCCACGCCGCTACCGGCAAAAATCCCGATGCGCTGCCCTTTGCCCACCGTCAAAAATCCGTCGATGGCGCGCACGCCGGTTTCCAGCGGATGTGCGATGGGCATGCGTCCCAACGGCGGCGGCGCAGAACCCGCGGCGGGGTATGCCGCCGATGCGTGAATCGGCCCTTTGCCATCAATCGGCTGGCCCAACCCGTTCAGCACCCGCCCCAGCAGCGCATCGCCCACCGGCACGGTGAACAGCGAACCGCTGTCGCGGATGGTGTTTCCGGGGCCGATGCCGCGCATTTCGCCGAGGGGCATCAGCAGCGTGCGGTTATCGCGAAACCCCATCACTTCGGCAGGCGTTTCGGTTTTGCCGTCGTCCGACACGATGTAACACAACTGCCCGATTTGCGCGTGCAAACCCCGCGCTTCAATCGTCAGCCCGATGACCTGCGTCACCCGTCCACTGCGAATGAAGGTGGGAACGTCTGCAACTGCATTCTGATAGGTTTGGAAGGTGGTTTCTAAATCCATCGTCGCTTTAAAACTGTTAATGGCGGACGCACTCGGCCCGATACACACTCAGCGTATCACAATTGCCGCCGAAATTCAGTAAATTTGGCGTGAATGCGACGTAAAGGAATGGTAAATTCTTTGTTGACCAGATTATGGCTGTGTGATAAACTGAAAGCGATGAAGTTTATTCGGGACGGGAATAGAGAAAATGTCACCAACTACCCCCCAACTGACGAATGAAGAGCAACAAAACCTTTTGCGGGCCGAACGTGAGCAGCGAGAATTTGCGGAAACGCTGACCGATGTCACGTTGGCACTCACGTCGCAAATGGAATCGACGGCGGTGCTGAACGAAATTTTACGGCAAGCCCGGCGATTGGTGCCGTATCGCACGGCGCACATCGTTTTGCTGGAAGGAAACAATTTGCGCACCGCGTGCTGGCAGGGGTACGAGAGTTTTGGCAGCGAGCAGGCCATCGCACATTTGGTACAGCCGCTCACCGAATTTCCACTCGATGCGGAGGTGGTGCGCTCGCGAACGCCGCTGCTCATCGGCGACACCCACCAAGAGCCGCGCTGGGTGGTGCAGAAAAACACTCAGTGGGTTCGCTCGCACGTGGTGTATCCCATTACTTTGGGCAATACCGTGCTGGGGCTACTGCGGCTGGATGGTGATGTGCCCCACGCATTCTCCGAAAAAAGTATCACCTATTTGCGCCCGTTGATGAATGCCGCCGCAATTGCGCTGGAAAATGCCCGTTTGTTTTCGCAGGCGCAGCGCGAAATTGCCGAACGCACGCAGATGGAATCGCAGTTAAAAGAAAATGTTCAGCAATTGGAAATGGCGTTTGAGCAAACGAAAGTGTACGCCGAAGAGTTGCGCGGCGAAGTGCTGGAACGCAAAAAAGCCGAAGCGCAGATTCGACAGCGCAACCGCGAACTGACCCTGCTGAACCGCATCATATCTACCACCGCCCGCGGCTTGCGGCAGGAAGCCATTCTCGATATTGCATGCCGCGAGATGGCTTTGGCTTTTGATACCAGCGACGGTTTTGCATTTTTGTTCAATGATGCCGGTGATGTTGCCCATGTTATCTCTGCGTGTTTGGCAACGGGGCGGCCACCGTTGCCCGAAACATCCCTCAAACTGGAAAAATATTCCGCACTGCGTTTGCTGATGGACAGCAAAGCGCCTGTTATCAGCAACAATGTCACTGCCGATGTTCGCCTGAAAAATGACCCGCTCATCACCGAGCGCGGTATCATTGCGGCCATGCTCATCCCGCTGACCGTCAACGATGATGTGGTGGGCTGCTTGTCGTTGTGGCATAACGAACCACGCACATTTTCTGCCCCGGAAGTCGATTTGGCGTGGCGTGTCGCCGAGCAGGTTTCGCTGGCAATCGCCCGGGCGCGTCTCGACGAGCAGCATCGCCAGTTGAGCGCCGCCATCGAGCAATCCACCGAAAGCGTGGTTATTGCCGATGAAGCCGGAAACATCGTGTACACCAACCCCGCGTTCCGGCAGATAACCGGCTATCGCAACCGCGATGTGAACGGTTCGGCGCTGATTGATTTGTTCCGCAGCGAAAAACATCCCGCCATTCTGTTTGATGACATCTGGAAATCGTTGCAAGCGGGCAATAGCTGGCAGGGGCGGCTCACCGTGCCCAAAAAAGATGGCTCATTCTTCACCGGCGATACCGCCATCACACCCATTCGCAATCACCGTGGCGAAATCGTCAATTTTGTCAGCAGCCAGCGCGATGTGACGCGCGAATTGCAGTTGGAACAACAATATTATCAGGCTGAAAAAATGCACGCTATCGGCAGATTGACCAGCGGGATTGCCCACGATTTTAACAATTTGTTGACCGCCATCAACGGTTTTGCCGAAGCGCTGCAGCAGCAGATACCGGAAGATGACCACCGCCGCGATTTCGCCGACCGCATTCGCTACACCGGGCAGCGTGCATCAGATTTGGTTGACCGCCTGCTGTCGTTCAGCCGTAAACAGGATAGCAATCCGCAAGTGGTCGATTTGAACACCGTGATTTCCGATATCAATAAAATGCTCGACCCGATTTTGGGCAGCCATATCAGCCTGAAAACGCAATTTGCCGGGAATTTGTGGCGGGTGAAAATTGACCCCACACAGTTGGAACAAATTGTGGTCAATTTGGCGGTCAATGCCCGCGATGCCATGCCCGATGGCGGCACACTGGCAATCACCACCAAAAAT
>JANTHQ010000053.1 GCA_024762375.1 Anaerolineaceae bacterium | reverse complement strand
CGTGAAGGTGACCATCGGGTCGGGCGATTCGGCGGGGGGCGTGCGGGTAAAGACGATGATTTTTTTATCGGAAAACGGCACCGGTCCCAGCGATTTCATCACATCATACGATGTACGCCCCATCAAAATCACCTCAACCGATTCCAAAAATGCCGAAAACCCGTAATCTGCATCGGTGAAACACCAGCTCACATCGTGGTCTCTACCGGCAATAAACCCGTCGAGGGTGGTTGCCACATTGTAAATAATCTTGCCCATCACATCTCTTCCGGGGCAGACATGCCCATTAGATGCAGCGTGTTCGCCAGCGCGATTTTGGCGGCTTGCACCAGTGCTAGCCGCGCCGAACTGAGCGCGGGATTGTCGCCGACCACGCGGCAACTGTGATAGAAACTGTGGAACGCTGTCGCCAATTCCTGCGCGTAATATGTCAAATGGTGCGGCGCAAGCGTTTCTGCCGCCCGTTCGACCACTTCTTCCAACCGTAAAATCTGGCGAATGAGTTCCAACTCCGCCGGATGTTTCAACAGCGTTAATTTTGCATTCACCGGCGAAACACCCTCTTCTTCCGCTTTGCGGAACAGGCTGGCAATTCGCGCGTGCCCGTACTGCACATAATACACCGGATTGTCATTCGATTGTTTGACCGCCAACCCCAAATCGAGCGTCATCTGGCTATCGGCAGAACGGGTGAGCAGCATAAACCGGGTGGCATCCGCGCCGATTTCTTCCACCACCTCTTTCAGCGTGACAAACTTCGAGCGTTTGCCCATTCGCACCGGTTTGCCGTCCCGTTCCAGCGCCACCAACTGATACAGAATGATGGTAATGCGGCTATCATCCAGCCCCAGTGCGCGAGCAGCGGCTTTCAGCCGTGCCACGTGCCCGTGATGGTCTGCACCCCAAACGTAAATGGCGCGGTCAAATTTTCGGGTGACGAGCTTATTGTAAATGTAGGCAATATCGCTGGCAAAATAAGTCGGTCGCCCGTCAGAGCGGACGATAACATTATCTTTGTCGTCCTCACTTTCGCCTTTGAACCAGATGGCGCCGTCTTTTTCCAGCAGCTGGCCGTTCGATTGCAGCATATCATACACTTTTTGATACGTGCCATCTTCATACAAACTGGCTTCTGAAAACCAACTGTCGAACCGGATACCGAGCAATTCCGCATCCGCTTTGATGCGCGCCACCATCCGCGCCAGCCCTTCGCGGTGGAAAGTTGCCACCGATTCATCTTCCGGCAGGTTCAGATATGCATCGCCGACTTCCGCCGCCAATTCCTGTGCCATTTCGATGAGATAATCGCCGGGATAGCCGTCTTCGGGGAAGGGATAGCGGTCGGCATACCCCAGAATTTCGGCGTAACGGCTGCGAAAACTGCGCGCAAAAATGTTCATCTGATTGCCGACATCATTCAGATAGTATTCGCGTTCCACCGCATAACCGGCGGCATCCAGCACCGAAGCCAGCGCATCGCCCAGCACTGCATTTCTGCCGGAACCGAATGTGAGCGGCCCCGTAGGGTTGGCGCTGATGAATTCCACCTGCACCCGCCGCCCACCGCCGCGATTGATACGCCCAAAGGCGTCGCCCGCGTTCAGCACGCGCTGCACCTGCTCAGCGAACCATGCTGTCGCCAATCGGATGTTGATGAAACCGGGGCCGGCCACCGAAACATCTGCCACAAAATCGGGTTTTTCCATATTAGCGATAATCGCTGCTGCGATTTTTGCGGGCGCCATCCGCGCCACTCGCGCCAGCCCCAGCGCCACCGTGCAGGCAAAATCGCCGTGGGTGGGGTCTTTCGGGCGTTCGATGGTGATGTCGGGGATATCAAATGCGGGCAAATCGCCCTGTTGCTGCGCTGTTTCCAACGCGGAATGAATGAGTTGCGCCAGTTTTTCTTTCATCGTTTTCCCTCTCGTTTCAATTGGCATGACCATATCATTATTTGGCAGAATGGGCAAAAATTTGACGCACGGCAAGATTGAAGCTAGCCCCCTTCTGGTGTATAATATCTGCAATCGTTTTTTCATTTACAAACCAAAGGAGGTTTTTTATGGGCGATGTACTTTCCGGTCTGGCATGTTTCGGTGGCGTTTTAATATTCCTGCTGCTGATTTTCCTCTCGGTCTCTGTCCGGGTGGTGAAAGAATATGAACGCGGTGTGATATTTCGGCTGGGGCGGCTGATTGGTGCGAAAGGCCCCGGGTTGTTCATTCTCATTCCCGTTATCGACCGCATGGTAAAAGTCGATTTGCGGGTGATCACGCTCGATGTGCCGTCGCAAGAAGCTATCACCAAAGATAACGTCACAATTAAAGTGAACGCAGTGGTATATTTTAAGGTTTTCAACCCCGAAGATGCCATCGTGCAGGTGGAAGATTATCGCCGCGCCACATGGCAAATCGCGCAGACAACCCTGCGGAATGTCATCGGGCAGAGCGAACTCGATGAGTTGCTGGCTCACCGCGAAAAAGTGAACAATGAATTGCAGCGCATCATCGATGAGCAAACCGAACCATGGGGCATTAAAGTGACGCTGGTGGAAGTGAAGGATGTTGAGTTACCGGCAACGATGCAGCGCGCGATGGCTCGTCAGGCAGAATCGGAGCGGGAAAAACGCGCTAAAATCATCCACGCCTCCGGTGAATTCGAAGCCTCGAAGCAGTTGGCGGAAGCCGCGCGAAACATCAGCAAAGAACCGGCGACCATACAACTGCGCTATCTGCAAACGCTCACCGAAATTGCGGTGGAGAAAAATTCGACCATCATTTTCCCCGTACCCATCGATTTGCTGCGCGGGATTTTAACGCCGCTGGAACAGGAAGCACAAAAATCGGCGGATGATGGTCAATCGACCGTAGATTGATGCGCGTAAAATTAGGATTGTTGATTGCCGGTGGCGTGTTTGTGGCACTGGCGAGCCGTTGGATGGCAACCATTGGAATCGGTTTTGGGGGCCGGGTTGCCGCAGCAATGCTGTTTCTACTGGGACAGGCGGCTGTGCGTTTTGAGGACTATCCCGGCGGGAAAGAATGGGTGGCAAAATTGGAACGATATTTTAAGAAATAAAAAACGGTCGGGACGAAAATCCCGACCGTTTTTTGTGTGTTATTTTTTGCGGCGCGCTACCCATACCATACCGAACAGCGCCAGCGGGATTGCCCCACTGACACATGGCAACCCGCCCGATTTTTCGGGCTGGGGCGCGGCTGTTGGTGCGGGTTGAGCCTGTGCCGCGCTGTTTGATTGCGGTGTCGCGGCGGAGACAGGCTGGTTTTGCGATTGATTTTCCGGTTGCGCCGGGGCAAAATCGGGCAGCGGGGGCAACCCCAAACTGGCGCGCCACGCGTTGTCCAACCCGTGCGTATCCGTCCCCAACGCCTCTTTCAGGGCTTTATCGTACAATTCCCCTTCCGAGAAAATGTCGAGCAGTTTTTTCATCGCGTCGCCGCCATAGGTGTCGATGATGAATTTCACCACCGCACCGCTTTCGCCATACGCCAAATTCGCCGCTTCCGGGTCGGCGGGGAATGAACTGGACAGCGTTTGCAGCGTCATCAGCGAGTTGGATTTCACGGCGGATTCAAATGAATGGCGAAATTGTACATCAAGCGTATCGGGGTCTTCGTTATACACTGCCAACCCTTCATCCAGCCAGCGCGGCAAATCGCCATACGGATTGTCGGTGGCTTGGTGGATAACCAAATGGGTCAACTCGTGAGTGGTGGCTTTCAACCCCCAATCGAGATTACTGGGCGAGACGCCAATGACCACCACCCCGAAATCGGTGAACGCTTGCCCGCCCGTCCATTCCTGCGCGCCGACGGCAATCGCATCGAGCAAATCTTGATGTGAGCCATAAATGAAAATCTTTACCTGATTTTCCACTTTCACGCCGATGGTATTTTCCAACCGGTCGAGCGCCACATTCGCCTGGTCAAACAACGCCTGCCCGAATTTATCATCGCCGCGATACCAGTACACACTCACCCGGTCGTTGCTCAGCACTTTAAAATCGTGGCGGTTGTCGATATACTCGTATGTTTGCTTGTCGGTTTTCAGTGTTTCGCCGTTGGCATCGGTCAATTTCCACCAGTATTCCAGCACCGTGCCGGGCGGAAAATAGATGCTGGTTTGGTCGATGGCAAAACTGGCATCTATCTGTGTGCCCGGCGAGAAATCGGCGTCGTTACGGGTGGTTGCCGGTTGTCCCCGCACGCGATAGAAAAACTCCACCTCGGTGATGTCGGTTTGCCCGTGCGCCGAAATGGTTGCCGTAATATTATTGCGGAATTCGCTGGTGATGTTCTGCGCGTCCACCGTAATGGGCGATTGCGCCCACACCGGCACGACCATCAGCACCAACAGTGCCGCAACCAACCAAATTTTTCGCATTGCATTCTCCGTTTTAAGGCGCACCGGCGCTATTCCACCAGTTTACCGGGGTCGGGCAACTCATCCACGGGTGTATCGCGCCATTTATCGCCTTCTTCAATCAACATCACCGGAATATCTTCTTTGATGGGATATTTTCGCCCGCAATCGGGTTCGGTACACACCAGCCACTTGCCATCGCGCACCAATTCCAGCCGGCCGGGGTCATCGCCCGGCTTACGGGTTTCGCCGCTCACGCAGTATGGACATCGCAAAATTTCGAGTAATTCAGTTGACACTGCCATTTTTCTCCTCAATTCTGGATTTTCTAATTGCACTGTCCAATAGTATAGCACAAGCCCATTTTATGGTGAAATCTGTATCATCAATGCCCGGCATTTTTCGCCGCGATTTTTGCCTATCGTCCGTCCCTATGTTACACTTGCCCGTTGGAAAATCATTTCACACGCCTTGGCAAGAACTCTGTGCCCGAAAGGGTGTTCAACAAGGCGGAAGACCAAACGGAGGAAATATGGCTCAACACGTAATCCCCATGAAATCCCTGCTTGAAGCAGGCGTCCACTTTGGACATCGCACCCCGCGTTGGAACCCGAAAATGCGACCGTACATTTTCACCCAACGCAACGGCATCCACATCATCGACTTGCAACAAACCATCCGCGCTATCGACCAAGCCTACAAACTGGTGGTCGATACCGTTGCCAGTGGCGGCACAGTACTGTTTGTCGGCACAAAACGGCAAGCGCAAGACAGCGTTCAGCAAGAAGCAGAACGCTGCGGCATGCCGTATGTCACCCAGCGCTGGCTCGGCGGTACGCTAACCAATTGGCGCACCATTCGCCAGCGGATTGACTACCTGCTGCAACTGGAAAAACAGCAGGCTCGCGGCGAATTCACTCGCCTGGTCAAAAAAGAAGCCCTGTCGAAAGAGAAAGAAATTAACCGGTTGAACCGGCGGCTTGGCGGCCTGAAAACTATGACCCGCCTGCCGAACCTTCTTTTCATCACCGACATCCGCCGCGAAAGCATCGCCGTGGCAGAAGCCAACACGCTGGGCATCCCCATTCTGGCAATGGTTGACACCAACTGCGACCCGGACCCCATCGACCACATCATTCCCTCAAACGACGATGCCATTCGCGCCATTCGTCTCATCGTTTCCAAAATGGCCGATGCCGTGCTGGAAGGCAAAGCCATCCAGGCCGCCGAAGAAGCCGAAGTTGAAGATGTGGAAACCACCGAGGAAGAAGATCAATCGCGCTATCTCGGCCCGAGTACACTGGCCAAACTGCAAGCCGGTGCAACAGAAGGCGAAGAAACCAGCGAAGCCGCAGAAGAAACCGTAGAAGAACCTGCAGCAGAAGAAACCGAATCAACCGAAGACGCATAAATCATTCTTTGAAATTTTAGGAGGCACACCTTCATGGCTATTACCGCAGCTATGATTAAAGAACTACGCGAAGCAACGGGCGCGGGAATCCTCGATTCCAAAAAAGCGTTGGAAGCCAACGACGGCGATTTTGATAAAGCCGTGGAATTTTTACGCGAAAAAGGTTTGGCCAAAGCCGCCAAAAAAGCCAGCCGAGAAGCAAACGAAGGACTGGTTGTGGCACTGGTTGACGGCAAAAACGCCGCACTCGTCGCCGTAAACTGCGAAACTGACTTTGTGGCGCGTACCGACGACTTCAAAACCTTTGCCGAAAGCCTGGCACAGCAAGTGCTGGCCAATCCCGCATTAACATCCGTCGAAGCCATGCTGGCCGCACCATCTACCAGCAACCCCGAAAAAACCGTCGCCGATGACATCCAAGAAGCCATCAGCAAACTCGGCGAAAACATCATTTTGCGCAACGTGGCCCGTTATACCCAAACCGGTCCCGGTGTCATCGAAGGGTACGTCCATTTGGGTGGCAAAATCGGCGTGTTGGCAGAAATCAGCGTCGACGATGCATCCGCCGAAGGCGACGCCTTGACCGAGCTGGCACACGACATCACCCTGCAAATTGCTGCCGCGCGCCCGCAATACCTCTCGCGCGAAGATGTCCCCGCAGAAATCATCGAAAAAGAACGAAACATCTTGCTGGCACAATTGGAGAACGAAAACAAGCCCGACAACATCAAACAGCGCATCGTCGAGGGCCGGCTGAACAAATTCTACAAAGAAGTTTGCCTGCTCGATCAGCCATTCGTAAAAGACGACAGCCTATCCATCACCAAATTACTGGCGGAGGCCGGCAAAAAACTCGGTACCACCGTAAAAATAAATCGATACACACGATTTGAACTCGGCGCGAGTTAATGATTGAAAAGCCAGAGATAATCACTTCTCTGGCTTTTTTTTGAATACCCTGATTTTAAGGAGTGACCCCTATGAGCATCCCGAAATATCGTCGCATTTTGTTAAAATTGGGCGGCGAAGCCCTGGCAACCCCCGAAGGTCGAGGTATTGACCCCCATGCCGCCAACGTTCTGGCAGAAAAGATAAAACTGATACGCGATCTCGACGTTCAAATCGCCATTGTCATCGGTGCGGGCAACTTGTGGCGTGGCATGAAAGATGGCGCGCCCCATGGCATGGAACGTGCCACCGCCGATCACATGGGCATGCTCGCCACCGTGATGAATTCGCTAGCGTTGGCCGATGCCCTTACCCGGCACGGCATCGTCACCCGCGTGCAAACCGCCATCGAAATGAAAGCGCTCGCCGAACCATACATCCGACTGCGCGCCATCCGGCATATGGAAAAAGGGCGAGTCGTTATTTTGGGCGCGGGAACGGGCAACCCGTACTTCACCACCGATACCGCCGCCGCCCTGCGGGCTATGGAAATTGACGCAGAAGTACTCATCAAAGCCACCAAAGTCGATGGTGTGTACGACAGCGACCCGCTGACCAATCCCAACGCACACAAAATCGATCAACTAACCTACATTGAAGCCCTCAATCGAGGCGTGCGGGTGATGGACAGCACTGCCCTCACTTTGTGCATGGAAAACCAAATGCCCATCATCGTCTTAAACCTCTGGGAAGACGACAGCGTGCGCCGAGCCGTGCTGGGTCAAAAAGTTGGAACCCTTATCTGCCCATAATTGAACTTTGTGCTAAAATATCTACCATAGCAACACAAAGTCCATCTCGCTAACCAAAGGAGGTTCCAATGATAAAAGAAGTGTTAAACCAAGCCAAAGCCGCAATGGAAAAATCTGCCGAGGCATTGAGCAACGAACTGGGCAGCATTCGCACCGGACGAGCATCTGCCTCTCTGGTAGAAAAGCTGCGGGTGGACTATTATGGCACCCCTACCCCATTGCAACAGTTGGCCCTCATCTCCGTGCCCGAAGCACAACTCATCACCATTCGCCCCTTTGACCCCGGCGCAATGAAAGACATCGAACGCGCCATCATGCAGTCAGACTTGGGCATTACCCCCAATAACGACGGCAAACTCATCCGCTTGCAAATTCCACCGCTCACCGAAGAGCGGCGCAAGGAGTTGGCCAAACAAGTGCACGCCCGCGTCGAAGATGCCCGCGTAGCCATTCGCAATCATCGCCGTGATGCGCTGGAAGATTTGCGCGAGCTGGAAAAAGAAAAAATGATATCGGAAGATGAATTTTACAACGCAAAAGAGGATCTACAGAAACTCACCGATGAATATGTGAAAAAAGTCGGCGAAATTGGGCAAGCCAAAGAAAACGAAATTATGTCAATTTAGCGGCAATGGGACAGTTTCATGGAGAATGAGCATACCATAACAGCAAACCCTGCACCGCAAAATAACTTTCCACCACTGCCAAAGGTGCCGTATCACGTCGGCATCATCATGGATGGTAATGGTCGTTGGGCAAAGCAACGCGGCATGCCCCGGACGCTCGGTCATCGCGCCGGTGCAGAAAATCTGCGCAACATCATCGAAAGCACGGTAGAATTCGGCGTAAAAATTCTTACCATCTATGCCTTTTCCACAGAAAACTGGAAGCGCCCCAAAACTGAAGTAAAAGGCTTGATGAGCCTGCTTCACTATTATTTTAACCGCGAATTGGATGAATTGTTGAAAAACGGCGTGCGAGTTCGCCATCTCGGTAAAATGGATGGCGTTGCGCCACGTACAAAGAAAGAAATTCTTCAGGCGGTGGAAAAAACTGCCCACAACGACCGGCTCATTTTGAATGTCGCATTCAATTACGGCGGGCGAGCAGAAATAGTTCAGGCCATTCAAAAAATCGTCGCCGCAAACATTCCGCCCGAAGAAATCACCGAAGATACCGTCAGCCGGTTTTTATACACAGCCGGCCAGCCAGACCCGGATTTAATCATTCGCACCAGCGGCGAGTTTCGCACCAGTAATTTTTTAACGTGGCAAGCGGCCTATGCCGAATATTACATCACGCCGATATTGTGGCCCGATTTCGACAAGCAAGCCTATTATGACGCTTTGCGGACATTCAGTCAGCGAAAACGTCGCTTTGGCGGGCTGAATGATGAAGAGGATATCGAAGACGATGCCTAAATTCAATCAAAATAAAAAAAACCGCGCTGCAATGGC
>JANTHQ010000052.1 GCA_024762375.1 Anaerolineaceae bacterium | reverse complement strand
AGATGCTGTGCGGCATCACTATTTGGGGCAACCAAATCATTGGGATTCCAACCCTGTGTTGCGGATTTTGTGAGCGCTTTGTAAAAAGCCAGTAAAACTTTTTCAGGATATGCCGCGTTGGTAATATCGTTGGGTGGCGGGATGCCAAAATCGATGGTTGAGAAGGTGGGGGCCGCCAAAGTGGCACTGTACGCATCAGCCATGTAGGTTTTGTCGTTGCCCTCGCCATGTAGTTGATAAACCTTTTTTATGGCAAGCTGACTGCGTTCATATGGCCCGCGGTCGTAAACGGTAACTTGTTTGGTGGCCGGGTCAAATTTGACGCCACCGGTACCACTAAACGAGCCGATAACCCGATAACGCGGCACTTCATCGGTGGGCGGAGAACCCGGCGGCGTATTCGGTTGATATTTAAAAATGGTCATATAGTCGGTGGCGCCAGCACCTTTAAATATCAATTCGGGAATTGGCGCAGTATTGTCGGTGCCATAATTGTCCACAATTTCTTGAAAATCGACCCAAACAGCACCTTCGCCCAAAAAGTCCCGGTCGGGGGGTTGAAGTTTGTATGGAAAGAGAATTGGCGGCGTGCCCCGGTCATTGTCATAAATGGCGGCTGCCATCGGCGCATTGCTGGGACACGGATTTTTCCAGTTTTTCTGGTTGTTGGCATCAAACTGGTAGTAAACCAGCCATTCTTCAAATCCGTCACCATCGGTATCAAACCGAAGCACATCGCACACGCGAATATTGCTGTCGCCACCAAACGCTTCTTGAAAATCTACCACGCGTGCGCCACTAAACGCCCGCCCGGCCAAGTTGAGATATGGTTTGTAATCAACACCGAGCAGCCTAATCAGCAACACCGCTAAAATAAACAAAAAAACGGCTACGCCAACCACACGAGCCAGTGTACTGATAATATACTGTAGCAATGTTTGGAGAATAGCCAGCATAATTCAATCCTTCGCGGTTGCATACCAACCCAAGATAACATAATGTTACCATCAAATGGCATTTACGTCAACTAAAAAGCCTGACGGCGCGAAAACCGTCAGGCTTTTGGATGCTTTTTTTCGAAAGGTTATTTCGGCATGTTTGCCAGTGCATCATAAACCGGCGCACCCATTATGCCAAAGTTAGACAGTTCGGTGCCGGCGGCGGTGACATTATAATCGAGGTTCCACAGGAACGCCGTGCCGACCCAGCCCCAGCTTTTCATCATTTGGTATGCCCGCACGGTATATTGCGATTGGGTTTCCAACGAGTTTTCAGCCGCAAAGGGGAACCGGCCATCATCATAGCGCAGCACAGGCCAGCCAAATTCGGTGGGCCAGATGGTTTTGCCGGCATCGCCGTTTTGCACCATGATATTGCGGTACGATTCCATCGTTTCGCGGAAGAAGAAACTGCGGTGGTCATCGTAACCTTTATTTGGCAGATTGCCTTCCGGCAGTTTGGCATCGGGCGGGTTGGCGAAACCACTGGGGTGCGCACCGATGGCATCCGAGTAATTCTTCAGTCCATTGGCATACATCGCTTGCAGATATTGCACATCGTCCATTGCCACAGGTGGCGGCGCGCCGGTGGGGGTCATCGCCCCGCTGATGACTATCATGTCGGGGTTGACGGCTTTAATGGCGATATATGACGCTTTTAACATTTCCATATACCGCGCCGGGTCGAGTGGTTCGCGCCCCCATTCATAATCCATGTTCTGCTCGTTCCAAATTTCGATGGCTTGCACTTTACCCCGATAGCGGTCGGCGACGGCAGCGACAAATTGAGCATACGTGTTCGGATCAGCCGGCGGCCCTTCGACACCGCGGTCGGTATTGGCTGGACGCGCCCAATCCGGTGCTTTTGGAATGCTGAGCATCACTTTGATACCCGCGGCAGCAAAAGCATTGATGCGGCCATCCCAACCGCCCCACGAATAGTTTCCGGGACTTGGTTCGACATCTTTCCACGGCATTTGGAATTTTACCCAACGGAAGCCCATGTTTACCACCGGCTGAACGTTATTCGGCACATTCATCGGGTCAACCTGAATACCATAATCAAACGGTTGGTTGACATTAGTTGCCGGTGCGGGACTGCTGGGGGCAGGCGCGGCTGCCGCTGCTGCTGCCGGTTTCGGGGTGGCTGTCGGAGGGACGGGGGTTGGCGTCGGCGGCACAGGAGTGGGCGTTGCCGGCAACGGGGTTGGCGTCGGCATGGGAGTCGGGGTCGGCGAGGCGACCACCACCTGCACACTGCCGCGCATGCTGCCGCTATTGCCACCATCGGCACTGATGAGCGCAGAAATTTCATACGCGCCGCCATCGGTATCTTCCGGTGCAACCCATTTGAAGCTGGGGTCGTTCAGCGATGCGGCTTGTTGCGCTACTTCGCCGCCCTGGTCGCTGTCAACTTTCCATACCACCGAGAAATCGCTCTGCACCTGCGGAATAACCAAGTTCAAAAATTCTTTTACGACACCCCAAATTTGGCTATCGTTCGGTTCGGTGAGCAGATTTTGCACCGCTACCCCACCGAGATTGTAATTGACGACATAATTCAATTTTTTGGCAATGCTCGCCGCATCCTGAATGAATACGGTTCGTTGCTGCCCGGCAGTATCCACATAGGCATACCAGTATGTGCCGCTGTTGGCATCATATTGAATACCGGTGGACCCGTTCAACCCAATCAGGCTGAACAAAACCTCTTGCCCCGGCAAAACGGTTGCCGAACCGGAAGCGATATTCACATTGCCGAACGGTGCCAGCGCATCATCGTAGGTAATTTCGCGGCGAATACCGTTGGTTTCTTCCAAACTTTTGGTCGAAAGTTGCAGTTGGATTTTATAGCGGTTGATTTCGCCAACTGCCCACGCGAGCATATTGTCCATTTCGCCGCCGGGCACATACGCGCGGGGGTCGACGGGGGTGGGCACTTTCACCACATCGGCGGCTTTACCCAGTGCACGCCAATCGAACGCGCCGGTATCCCATGTATCTGCCGAAATTTGGTGCGGCAGTTCCACATGCACCGACAGCCGTTTGTTTTCCGGCAGAGCCGCGTTTAAATCGGCGATGAATGCGGAATAATCTTCCATCAAATCGGGGGCGATACCGCGATAGTCCAAATCAATTCCGGCGAAATTCTGGGCGACCACCAAATCGGTGATAGCTTGAATGTGACGCTGGCGGGCTTCGGGGTCAATCAGCATATTGTCAATCAAATCGCTGCGAACCACGCCGCTGTCTTCCCAGTTGCGGATGGTGGGCACGATGATATACGGCGCATTTTCATCGGCGGGCAGAGCATCCAGCGTGCCACCGATTTTTCCATCCACATCGAGGAACAGCCCCAGCGGATTTACTTCCACCAGCGAATCTTTCACTTCATCGGGGATGACACTGCCCACAGTCAAATTGGTGGAAAAGTATGGCCGCACGGGATGCGTTTGGGCAACCACCACCGATTGGGGCAAATAGTCCAACCGCGCTTCGAGTGTTTCTTCGCCCAAAACTTGATGGCTGGGCAGCCATTCCCAGTCGGAACCGTTCCAACTGTACAAATCGAGAGTGGTATACGGTTCAGATTCGTTGGGGATGGGTACATACAACATCACAGCGGAGGGGTCTGCGCCTTTGTGGTCAATTTCATAAAACGGGCTTTTCATCACCAGGTTGGGCGGAAATTGTTCGGCGGCCTTCACCAACGTTTTGTTGGTGTCTCCGCGCAAAAACATGTCGCGGGGAATGGGCGTCAATTTCATGCTGATATCTTTTTCCAACCCTTCCGGTAAAACATCCACCCGTGTGCCATCCGGGTCAGACACAGAACCACCGGTGGTTTTGTCGAAAGTTTCATAGCCCATAGTGGTAATCGTTTTGGCTAAATTGATGGGCGGTAACAGCAACGCCGCTATCACCAGCACCGGAATCAACACAAAGTTGATGACGATTCCGCCGGTTTTGCTTTCGAGCGCGTTACCGATTGCGCCCAACGGGTTGCTCCCAGAGTTCATATTACTTTCCATACAATCATTTTCTCCTTAAAAATTTTGCCGGCATCGGTGATGATGACCATAGCACACATTGTTCGGTGGGGGACAGTGATGGTGGTTTGCCGACAATTCTCTGCAAAAAAAGCCAGAGCAAATCGGGGGCTATTCTATCATGTCGGCATACCTTTGGCAAGATGTCATAATGAATGGCGATATTCTCCCACCAATAGTCGCGCTCTGCCTGCCAAATCGCGGGCGATGGCAAATGTGGCGTGCGGCGAAAGTGCCCGCGCCGACGCCAGCGCGGGTTCGCCCTGCTCTGCGCCGATTTCCACCAGCAGTAGCCCACCGGCAGACAGCAAGCGTCCCGCCACCGAAACTAACCGCCGCACATGGGCCAATCCCGCATCGGGCGAAAAAAGCGCGCTGTGTGGTTCAAAATCGCGCACGCCGGGCGACAGTTTCGGTTTTTGGCGAGGATTGACATACGGCGGGTTGGAAACGATAGCATCCACCGTGCCGCAAAACGGCGCGAGCAAATCTGCCTGCACCGGCAACACCCGCGCCGAAACACCGTGCCGCCGAATATTTTTCCGCGCCACCGCCAGCGCTGCCGCCGAAATATCGGTGGCAATCACTCGCCATGCCGGGCGCTGCACCGCCAGCGTCACGGCAATACAGCCGCTCCCCGTGCCGACATCCAACACCCGCGCGGCGGTTTTCGGCAGGCGGGCAAGCGCCGTTTCCACCAGCAGTTCGGTTTCCGGGCGGGGGATGAGCACCGCCGGCGACACAAAAAATGGCAAGCCGAAAAATTCTCGCTCGCCGGTGAGATATGCCACCGGCTCGAATTGGGCGCGGCGAGCAATCAATTGTTCAAATTGGGTAGTTTTTTTCGGGGGAAGGATGTGGTCGGGATGGGCAAATAACCAACTGCGGTCGGTGTGCAGCACGTGCGCCAGCAGCACTTCGGCATCCAACCGCGCCGAATCAATCCCCGCGGCAGAGAGTGTTTCAATGGCGCGGCGAAGGGTAATGGCAAGTTTTTGGTTCAAAGGTTCAATGTTCAAATTAGTTTTCAGTGGTCAGTCGTCAGTTTTCAGTAACAGGGTGGCAGGGTGGCACTCGCTCACTCACCCTTTCGTTCATTCGCTTTTTTTTCCAGTGCCATCAGTTTTTCCCGCAGAGAGGTTGGCACACTCCCCGCCGATGACAGAATATCGAGCGTTTCATCCGGCGGCAACGGGTTGATGGCATCGGTGTGCAGAGCGAAATCATCGGTTTCATTGAGCATTTCGCTGGGCGGGAGGGGTTCGGCAGCGGGTTTTTGCGCCAACTGCGATTGGATGGCCGTATCAATGACCGCTTGCTGCACCATTTCAATCACTTCGCCGGGGTCAGTCATCAAAAATGCACCCGCGGCGATGAGTTCCCGGTTGGCGGGCGTATCGTTATTGCCGACCAGCACCGGCATGCCGCGTTCCAGCGCGGCAACAGCGCGTTCTTTCGCCAGCGAATCCACCGCCGGAACCAACAGCACCATCGCCAGCGAATCGACCAGCAGGTTTCGCGCAGCAGAAAACGGTTCTTTATATTCTGTGTCCGGTTCAAACGGACTGACCAGCACTGTTTTCCCGTCGGCGATGGGGGCATCCAGCTTGTGCGTCAATTTCGAAAACGCATTCAGCCCCAGCGGCAATATTGCCACAGATTGACCGTTGGGCAATTCCAGTGCTGCTTCAAAAGCGATCCTGTCCAGCCCTTTGCCGTAACCGCTCACCACGCCGATTCCTTCGGCGGCCAATTCGGCAATCAGGGTTTTCAGCCCATCAATTTCTGCCGCTTCCGCTTCGGGGTCACCCAGCACGGTTACCATCGGCTCGACGAGCAATTTCAAATTGCCCTTCGCCCACAGCAACAGTGGCTGTCGTTGGGGCGGCAGCGTGTTCAGCAACCGGGTGGGATACTGCGGGTGACTGAGCGGCAGCACGGTGATTCCCTGTGCGTGCCAGCGGTCAATTCGGCGCAATTGGTCTGCATGATGATTTGCCGCATGCAGGATTTTCTCGGCGTCTGCCGCCGAAATGTTAAAATGGACGCTCAACTCGGTGGCAGAACGATTGAACAGCTCTACCAGCGGTCGGCCTTCCATTAAAAACCATTGCTGAACAATCGGTTTCAGAACACTTAATTTCAAGCCACTGGTATAAATTAGTGCCAGCCAATATGCCGCTTCTGCCCGCATCAGATTGCCTCCGGTTTGCATCAAATTTCCATAATGAAAGTATAACATTTTTTGGATGAATGGTAAATTGATATATTGCTTTTCAAACAACTCTGATATAATATGAAAGCTGAATTTTAATGCCAACCATCCGCAGAAAGGCTAGCATGTTTGAATTTGATTTAAATAACGGAACCTCTCCAATGGATGCCGATCCATTCATTCCCGAGACACCTGTTCTCATTGTAAAAGACACGGTTTTGTTTCCGCGCATTCTCACCCCACTGATGATTGTCGAACGCAGTGCGCTCGAAACGGTTGAGCTGGTACACAATACCGAGCAAATGCTGTTGGTTGTTACCCAACGTAACCCCGCGGTCGATTACCCGGAACCGGAAGATATGTATTCCGTCGGGGTGTTGGCCACTATGGTTCGTTTTTTGCGCATGCCCGATGGCAGCATCAGCGTGCTGTTGCAGGGGCAAGAGCGGGTAGAAATTGTGGAATGGGAGCTCGACGACCTGATTCCGGCAGCGAGCGCCCGTCGCATCGACGAACCGGAGCCTCACGGAGAAATAAATTTAGCCACCGAAGCCCAAATGCGCGCCGTGCTGGCATTGTTCGAAAAAATCGCCAACCTCCACCCGCACATTCCCGAAGACGCCTTCATCGCGGCAAACAATATCGCCTCGCCCGGCTGGCTGGCAGATTTGATTGCCTCGGTGCTGGAAGTGAATGTCGCCATCCGGCAGGAAATCTTGGAAATTATCGACCCAAATGACCGGTTACAGCGCATCACCACCATTTTGGCGCGCGAATTGGATGTGCTCGAACTGGAAGACCGCATCCAGGCGCAAGTTCAGCAAGAAGTGGACAAAAGCCAGCGCGACTTTTTCCTCCGCGAACAGATTCGGGTGATGCAAAATGAACTTGGGGAATCCGAAGGCTTAACCGGCGAAATTAACGACCTGCGAGCGCGCATTGAAGCCAAACATCTCCCGGAAGAGGCCCGCGAAAAAACAGAAAAAGAACTTTCACGCTTGGCCGATATCCCGCCCATGGCGCCCGAAGTGGGCATCATCCGCACCTATCTCGACTGGATTTTGGAACTGCCGTGGACCGAAACCACCGAAGACAACCTGGATATCAACCATGCCGAATCGGTGCTGAATAAAAACCATTACGGCCTGAACCGCGTCAAAGAACGCATTTTGGAATATATGGCGGTGCGCGCGCGGGTGAAAAACAGCCGCAAACTCCGCAGCCCGATTCTGTGTTTTGTCGGCCCGCCGGGAACCGGCAAAACATCGCTCGGCAAATCCATTTCCGAGGCATTAAATCGCAAATTCGCCCGTTTGAGTCTCGGCGGAGTGCGCGATGAGGCGGAAATTCGCGGACACCGGCGCACATATATCGGCGCGATGCCCGGCAGAATTATCCAAACCATGAAACGGGTCGGCACGGTGAATCCGCTCATCATGCTGGATGAAATCGACAAACTGGGGTACGATTATCGCGGCGACCCGACTGCTGCCCTGCTGGAAGTGCTCGACCCGGAACAAAATAACACGTTTTCCGACCATTATCTCGATTTGCCATACGATTTATCGCAGGTGCTGTTCATCACCACCGCCAACCTGACCGACACCATCCCCCCTGCCCTGCTCGACCGGATGGAAATCATCGAATTTTCCGGCTATATTGACGAAGAGAAAATCGCCATTGCCAACCAATTTCTCATTCCGCGCCATCTGGATGAACATGGATTGACGCCGCAAGAATTGCGTTTTACCCGTGCCGCATTACAGCACATCATTCGGCGGTACACATACGAATCCGGCGTGCGAAACCTCGACCGCGAAATCGGCAAAATTTGCCGCAAAGTGGTGCGAAAACTCGAACAGCACCAAAAAGCGCCGCACACCATCACCCCCAACACTGTCGAAAAATTATTGGGGCCACCCAGCTATCCGGAAACATTTTTGGAGCGAGAAGATGCTGTCGGTGTGGCAACCGGTTTGGCATGGACGGCCGGCGGTGGCGATGTTTTGTCGGTGGAGGTGACGCTATACGATGGCAAAGGCAACATGCAACTCACCGGGCAACTCGGCGAAGTGATGCAAGAATCGGTGCAAGCGGCATTGTCGTACACCAAATCACACGCCGGGCAATTCGGGATTGATGCCTCTCGGTTTGAAAACACCGACATCCATCTGCACATTCCCGAAGGTGCTACCCCGAAAGATGGCCCCAGCGCAGGCGTAACTGTCGCCACCGCCATTATTTCGGCATTTTCCGGCAAGCCGGTCAATCGCAAAATTGCCATGACCGGCGAAATTACCCTGCGCGGCAAAGTGCTGCCCATCGGCGGGCTGCGCGCCAAAACAATGGCAGCGTATCGAGTGGGCATCACCGATGTCATCATTCCCGCGCAAAACAAAAAAGATTTGGTCGAAATTCCCGACCGCATCCGGCGGCATCTCAATTTCATACCGGTGGAAAAACTGGATGAAGTGCTGGAGCGGGTGTTGTTAAATAGCCAGTAACGTGTTGCGAATGACGAGTGAACCGTGAGATGTGCAACTTGAAACCTGAAACTTGAAACCTTGAACCAAAGGAGTTTTTCATGGCACAAATAATCCGTATTGAAGATATTGCCGACCACGTTGGCGAAACGGTAACCCTGCAAGGCTGGTTGTATCGCAAAACCGGCAAAGGGAAATTGCAATTCCTGCAAATCCGCGATGGCAGCGGGCAAATTCAGGGCGTGATGTTCAAACC
>JANTHQ010000051.1 GCA_024762375.1 Anaerolineaceae bacterium | reverse complement strand
TGGCAGACTTAACAGCCAAAATTCGCGAAGATTTGCAGCGCCAAAAAGAACTTGAGCAAGAAAGCAAGTTGACAGATGAGGCGCTGGAGAAAATTATCGCCGGAGCAACCATCAAATGGCCGCAGGTTTTGGAAGAGCAGGAATTGGATGATACCGTTCAGCGAGAAGGGGCAGCCTTGCAACAGTATGGCATCGATTTTGAAACGTTGCTGAGATTGCAGCAGAAAACAGCCGAGGAATTCCGGGAGGATTTGCGAGAGCGGGTGCAAAATAATTTGCGCTCGGCGCTGGCACTGGGGAAAATCGTCGAGCTGGAGAACATTAAAGTGGATACCGAAGATGTTATTCGCGAAGCCGGCCACATGGCGGCAATTTCGGAAAATCCCGAACAAATGGCAGATGTGGTGTATTCCGAACAAGGGCAGCGGGTAATTGCCAATAACCTGCTCACCGAAAAAGCCCTGCGCCGCATTTTGGCAATTGCCAAAGGTGAAGCTGAAGCGGAGGAGACTGAGGAAGAAACAGATGCATCTGAGACGCCGCAAGCCGATGCAGAACCGGCAGAAACGTCCGAACCTGATGCAGAAAATGCCACAGAAGCTGACGCCGAATAACTTTAATCGAACACACTTTAAGGAGTTGTTAAATGTTTAACCAGTTACCACAATCTTTGGTTCCAATGGTGATTGAAACCACCGGCAGAACTGAACGAGCGTATGATATTTTCTCGCTGTTGCTCAAAGAACGCATCATCTTTTTGGGCACTGCCATCAACGACCAAATTGCAAACCTCATCGTTGCGCAGTTGCTTTACCTCAACCAGCAAGACCCGGAGCGGAACATTTCGATGTACATCAACTCGCCCGGTGGCGTAATTTACGCCGGGCTGGCAATTTACGACACCATGCAATCGATTTCTAACCCCATCAGCACGTTTGCCGTTGGCGTTACTGCCAGCATGGCGACTGTATTGCTGGCCGCCGGAACAAAAGGTCAGCGATATGCGCTGCCCCATGCCACCATCCATATGCATCCGGCGGGCGGCGGTGCTCAGGGTTACACCCCCGATGTGGAAATTCAATACAAAGAAATGAAACGGTTGCAGGATACCATGCACCACATTTTAGCCAAGCATACCGGACAAGAAGCCAAAAAGATCGCCGAAGATTTTGAACGCGACCGTTGGATGGATGCGCTGATAGCGCAAGAGTACGGGCTGGTGGATGAGGTGATGGGCAAACCAATCTATCATCAAGAGCCAGAGAAAAGAGAAACGGACTAACCCATGGCCAACCGGTTTCGACCCGAAAAACAAGTTTGCTCGTTTTGCAAGCGCGACCAAAGTGAGGTGAACCGGCTCATCGCCGGGCCCGACCACGTGTACATCTGTGATGAATGCGTGGACTTGTGTAAAGCGTTGCTGGACGAGGAAGCACAATCCGTCAGCACGGAATTAAAACCCCGTGCGCCGCGAGCGCTGTCGCCAAAAGAAATTTACGACCGCTTGAATGAATGGGTTGTGGGTCAAGACCGGGCCAAAAAAGTGTTGGCAGTGGCGGTGTACAATCACTACAAGCGAATTGGTGCCAAAACCGGCGA
The DNA here is from genome assembly GCA_024762375.1 of Anaerolineaceae bacterium. Lineage (GTDB taxonomy): Bacteria > Chloroflexota > Anaerolineae > 4572-78 > 4572-78 > JANTHQ01. Next base: position 7,438 of record JANTHQ010000051.1, on the reverse strand, counting down.
TGATGTCGAACTGCAAAAAAGCAACATTCTGCTGGTTGGGCCGACCGGTTCCGGCAAAACACTGCTGGCTCAAACGCTGGCACGCATTCTGGACGTGCCCTTCTGCATTGCCGATGCCACCGCGCTGACCGAAGCCGGTTATGTCGGTGAAGATGTGGAAAACATTCTGCTGCGGCTCATTCAGGCGGCAGATTACGATATCGAAAAAGCCGAAAAGGGCATCATCTATATTGATGAAATCGATAAAACCGCACGCAAAGGTGATAATCCTTCCATCACCCGCGATGTTTCGGGCGAAGGCGTGCAGCAAGCTCTGCTGAAAATTATCGAAGGCACCAAATCGAACGTGCCGCCGCAACCCGGCCGAAAGCATCCCCAACAGGAATTTTTGCAGATTGACACCTCGAATGTGTTGTTTATCTGTGGCGGGGCATTTGACGATATCGACCGCATCATTGCCAACCGAGTGGGTGCCAAAGCACAGATGGGCTTCCCGCAGGCAAAACCGGCACTGGTGCAACCCCGACACGATGAAGACAAATCGAAAATCTTGCAGCAAATCACACCGGAAGATTTGGTGGAATACGGCTTAATTCCGGAATTTGTGGGCCGTCTGCCGGTGCTCGTCACTGCCGATGCGCTCGACAAAGAATCGCTGATGCGGATTTTGGTTGAACCCAAAAACGCGCTGGTCAAACAATTTCAGCGGTTGTTCAAACTGGATGATGTCGAATTGGTTTTCACAACCGATGCACTGGAAGCCGCCGCAGCATTGGCACACAAACAGAAAACCGGCGCGCGTGGTTTGCGCACCATCATCGAAGACACCCTGCTGGATGTGATGTACGAAATTCCATCGCGGAAAGAAATTAAAAAATGCGTCATCACGCGGGGTTCAATTTTGAACGAAACCTCGCCGGAACTGTACGATGAATTTGGCCGTCAGTTGGGTGATATGCTCGACAAAGCTGCCTGACGTGCTCTAATGAGTGATACCAAAGCGCCTCAATTTGGGGCGCTTTTTGGTTTGAGAACACGGCAAAAATCAATTGACGCATTTCATTATAGAAAGTATACTGTAAAGTATCAACAGCAATTAGATTTGACACTATGCATAAAAAACGAACCCACCGGTGGATTGTCAATTTAATAGCAGTTTATAGCCTGCTGATGGTCATTTCGGGGAGCGCCGCACAATCTGCGCGGGCACAAGCGCCGGAAACGACCTTCTCGCCGGAGGTTGAAGCCCTGTTTGAGTCCCTTTCGCCGGAAGAACGGGTGGGGCAATTGTTCATCGTTTCATACAACGGCACCGAAGTTTCTGCGGATAGTACCATTGCCCAACTGGTGCGAGATTACCGCATCGGCGGCGTTTGGTTGCGGCCGCAAAACAAACCGCTGCCGGATGGCGAAACAGACCCCCGTCAGGCGGTGCAAAGTGTGGTAAGCCAGTTGCAGAGCTTCGCGTTCGAACAACAACGAGCCGTGCCGCCGGCCGAAATTCCCGCCGCAATTTCAGGGGCGGAAAATATTACCGGAACTGTGCCGATTACCACATCTTCCATCGTTGGCGGGTCATCGGTGCCCATTCCGTTGTTCATTGCGGTGGAAAACGGTGGCGACGGCTATCCATACAGTTTCCTTTCGCCGGAAATGCCCGATGTACCCAGCGGCATGGCGCTCGGCGCAACGTGGAACCCCGATAATGCCTTTCAGGTTGGAGAAATTGTGGGGCAACAGTTGCAAGCAATGGGCATCAACATGCTCTTCGGGCCGGTGCTGGACGTGCTGGACAAACCAAACACCGAAGTGCAGGGAATTGCCAACGTGCTATCTTTCGGCGGCGACCCATATTGGGTGAGCCGTATGGGACGCGCATATATTCGCGGCATTCATACCGGTAGCAAAAATAGCGTGCTGACCATCGCCAACCATTTTCCGGGTGCGGGCAGCATCGACCGAACGCTCAATCAGGATATTCCCACCATTCAGAAATTGCTCAGCCAGTTGCAATTGGTGGAACTGTTCCCGTTTTTCGCGGTGACGAATGTTGATGCCGCCGACCCGGCCGAAATTACCGATGGATTGCAGACGGCGCACATTCGCTATCGGGGGTTGCAGGGAAACATCCGTGATTTAACCAAGCCAATCAGCCTAGACCCGCAAAATCTGCCACAAATTTTAGATACACTTGCACCGTGGCGAGCCGCCGGTGGATTGGTCGTCAGTGCGCCGTTGGAAGTGCCTGCCGTGCAAAAAACCTATAAAGTCAACCTCAATAATTTTCCCGTGCGGCGGATTGCTCTGGATGGATTTTTGGCGGGTAGTGACATACTTTTGTTTGCCGATACGGACGGCACGCTCGACAACCAAACGCAACTTGAATATACTGTGTCGGCGATTGAGTTTTTTGCCGATAAATATGCGACCGATACTGTGTTCCAACAGCGGGTGGATGCATCTGTTCGCCGCATTTTGCAGGCAAAACTCGCCCGTTACCCCGATTTTCGGCTGGAAGATGTTTTACCGTCACCGGAAATACTTTCGGCGCAGACAGAGACTCCCGAAACACTGTTCGACATTGTGCGCAGTGGTGTAACGCTGATTTATCCGGACGTGAATGAACTTGCCGACCGCGTCCCCAGCCCGCCGCTGCGCGATGAGTCAATCGTGATTTTTACGGACGACCGCCAAACCCAGCGCTGCGATACCTGCTCGCCATTTTTTCTGTTGCCACCCAACGCGCTGCGCACGGCTATTTTGGATCGCTACGGCCCGGATGCCAGCGACCAAATTGCAGCCGATCAGATACAGAGTTATTCGTTTACCGAGTTGATGGATATGCTATCAGGCAATGAGACAACGCTGCAGCGCAACGAGGAAATCCAACAGCAATTGAGCGGGGCCAGTTGGATAATCTTTGCCATGCTCGATGTTGCGCCGGACGAGTATCCCAGTTCGATGGCGGTGAAAGCATTTTTGCGCCAAAACACCATCGACCTGCGCGACAAAAAAGTCATCGTGATGGCATTTGATGCCCCCACATATTTGGACAATACCGAAGTGAGTATTTTAACGGCATATTACAGCTTTTTCAACAAAACGCCACAGCACATCGAAGCCGCTGCACAGTTGCTATTTAAAGAATTTAGCCCGCAGGGGCATGCGCCGGTCAGCGTGGATGCGGTGGAGTATAAAATTCCGGAACTGTTGGAGCCTGACCCAGAGCAGGTAATTTTGCTCGATTATGCCGAGATTGCGCCGGAAGAAGCTGCCACTGCCGCACCATCGCCGACGATGACGGTGGAATCGGTGACGGAGGGTACGCCGGAACCGGTCGCCGTGTCCATTCAAGTGGGAGACCGGCTGGTAATTCGAACCGGGGTCATTGTGGATAAACTCGGAAATCCCGTGCCCGACAACACATTGGTTTCGTTTAATCGCACTTATTCCAAAGAGGGGTTGGCATTAGCGCCCATCACAGTTCCGACTGTCAACGGTGTGGCGCAAACAACCATCACGGTTGACCGCGAAGGAACGCTGGAAATAACTGCCGCCAGTGGTGATGCAGACCGTTCCGGAAAAATCATCATCGAAGGCCCGACCATCACCATTGAAACACCAACGGCAACCGCCACGCCCACACCTACCGAAACCCCATCGCCCACACCGACGCTAACCCCAACAGCCACCGGCACGCCGGTTCCCACCGTCACGGTGTCGCCCACCGAAACACCCGTTGTCGGTGCAGAAAACACATTCCGCCAACCCACACTGGTTTTCAGCGATTTGCTGTTGTCGATAATTGTTCTTTTGGGCGTGGGGTTTGTCATTGTGCACTGGTTCACCGCGCATCAATTGCCGCTTGCCGACCGTTTGTACCCGGCACTGGTAGCCGTTGCCGTCGGGCTGGCAGGATATGTGCTGTATGGTATTTTTGCGGTTCAGCTGGCTGAGGTAAAATTACTGGGGACGTGGGTGCATCAAAACAGCCATACCCATTGGCTCACGCCATTGATTTCGCTGCTGTTTGCGGTATTGGGTTGGGGGGGGATGGCGGTAATGCGCCGCGTGCGGACGCGGTATTCCGATGATTTACGGCGTAGAAGCGGGTAAATGCGGGGCAAATGTGGTGATGATGACCGCCAGCGCAAACAACAGCCCGACGATTGCCAGCAATGTGCGATGTTCGCTGAGCGCGGCTTGCAACTCTCGACCCCACCATGGCGGGGTAACGCCATTTGCGACAAACATGCTATCGCCCAGTAGCTCGCGTTTAAACGTTTCGGCATCTTTGGGGCGGTCGTTGGGATGCATTGCCAGTGCGTGTACCACTGCCTGCTCGGTTTTAAGGGTGATGGCAGGATTAATATCCCGCAGTGAAATGGCTTTGTTGGGGTACAAAAACCGTTCTTTCGCTTCGGGCGGCGGTTGCAGCGTTAACAGATGAAACAGTGTCGCCCCCAGCGAATAAATATCCGAACGCACATCCGTGTGTCCGGTATCGCCGCCATATTGCTCCATTGGTGTATATTGCACCGTGCCTTTTCCCTGCAAAACGGTGATGGTGCGGTTGTCTTCCGGCGCCATCACTTTTACCAGCCCAAAATCGACCAGTTTTAAGGGGCCATTGGGCGTGAGTTTGATGTTTGCGGGTTTGATGTCGCGGTGTAAAATTGGGGGTGTTTGCTTGTGAAGATAAATTAGCGCATCTAAAATCTGACCCGCCCATTCCAGCACCTGTTTTTCGGGGATGAAGTGGTTTTCGGCGCGTGCCTCTTCGATGATTTGGCGCAAATCTTTGCCGGGCACATAATCCATCACCAGATAATCGCGGCCGTTGTAAAAGAAGAAATCGGATACTTTGGGCAGATTGGGATGGTCGAGGCGCGCCAAAATACTCGCCTCGCGATGAAATTGCGATTGCGTTTGTTCTTGGTGTTCCTTCGATGCGCCGATATCGGGCACAACTTCTTTTATTGCGCACAGACGCCCGTCCAGCCGAAGGTCTTCGGCCTTGTAAATAGAGCCTTGTCCGCCCCGTGCGACCAATTCTTTTATATGATACCGTGACCAGAGGGTGGTATCGGGTGATAGTGGTTCAAACATAAATGCCAGAGTGGTGCAAGCCAAACCCAGTTTGCTATATCATGGACTTTAATGCAACTGTGTCTATATGTCAAGTCTGAAATTATTTGCAGGAGGCACGAAATCTTATGGAAGAAAATGCAATTTTGCTGGTATTGGAAGGCGACACATCTCGTAAAAATTGGGAACTCGATAAACCGACCACGCTCATCGGACGGGGCAATGACTGCGATATTGTGGTGAATGACCGCCAAGTTTCTCGCCACCATGCTCAAATAATCCGCGCCGATGATGGCTATAAATTGGTAGATTTGAACAGCAAAAACGGAACATTTCTGAATGGGCAACAATTGATTGGCGATACGCGGGCACTCAAAGATGGCGACCAAATCGGCATTGCGCTGAGTTGCCGCATGGTGTTTGTGGATGCCGATGCCACTGCACCACTTGCCGGTTTTGCCGAACCCCGACCTCTGTTGCGAATGGATCGGGCGGCAAAGCGGGTGTGGGTTGCCGGAGAAGAGGTGAACCCGCCCCTTTCGCTGGCTCAGTACACCCTGTTAGAACTGCTGTTTGAGCACGATGGGGGCGTGGTCAGCCGCGAAGAAATTGTGACGCGCGTATGGGCCGATGAGGCCGCCGAAGGGGTATCGGAGCAGGCAATTGATGCGTTGGCACGTCGCCTTCGTGAGCGTTTGGCAGAATTGGACCCCGATACCCAGTATATCATCACGGTGCGCGGCCACGGGTTCCGGCTGGAACATTTTGTCCACGAGGGCTAATGGGATTCCCCTGCAAAAAGGGGCTGAAAATGAAGCACAGAGACACGGAGCCGCAGAGAAAAATAAGGTTTGAGAGCCGGATATACAGCGGTATCTGCAATTTTCGGCGTAAATTGAGTCAAAAACTCAAAAACTTTAAATGCTCCGGTTCTCTGCGCCTCTGTGGTGAAAATTCAACCTTTTTTCAGACGAGGGTTAATGGGCAATTAAAATTTGTCCGCCGGCAGGTGACTGACCGCCATTGAGCCGTTCTTCGATTTGGCGTTTAATTTCGTCCAGCACCGGAATGAGCGCCCCTTCGCCGCGGGTGATGATATCGGTGCGGAGCGCGGCCAGCAGTTCCAGTAATGCCGGGGTGACCAACTCTTTGTTTTCATCCAGTTTTTTGGCGATTCGGTCGGCGGCGTTGGCGGCAATCAACTCGTTGAGCAATCGCATTTCCGGCGGCAGTTGTGCTTGAAGCGCCCCCATCAACCGGTTATACAAATCTCCCAACACTTGAACCATATCTTTTCGACCGGCTTTTTCCGCTTCTTGAATATTGGCGACCAGAATGGTCAAAAAAGGTTCATCGAATTTTTCTAAATTTTCTGCAATAAATTTATCCGGGTCTTCGGCTTCGAATAGTTTTTTCAGCAGTTCGCCGGCATTTTCCAGCGCGGCACGCGCCTCGTCGTCTAATTTTGCCGAAGTTTCTAAAATGCGGGCGCGCAACGATTGCAGCGCATCGGTTTCGGCGGTGTCTCCGGCTGCGGCAGCCGCTTCGATTTTTTGGGTGAGCGATTGGAAAAATTCATAGGTGAGCAGCGATTTTCCGTTGGCGACCAGCGCGGTAAATTCGTCGTCTGTGTCGGCTTGGCGCAGCGAATCGAGCAATGCATCGGGGCTGAGGGCGCGCAAGCCGATTTTTTCGTCAATGGCTGCGATATGTTCGCTGCCCGTACCGGCCGTTTGCGCAATAAACTGCCGAAATCCGAGCAGTGTTTGCCCGCTGATTTCATCACCGGATTGCAGGGCTTGTAGGGCCAGGCTGGTGATAATTTCAAAAAATTGATAGTCTAGTTGGTCTTTATTTTCATCAATCAGCCGTTTGATTTCAGTTTCGTCCTGCGTTTTCAACAGCTTGTCTATCAACTTTACCTTTTCTTGCTGGGCGTTAATCATTTCTTCGGTGATGCCATCGGCGGCGAGAATGGCTTTGTACAGATTCTCCATCGAAATGAAAATACGCGGGTTGAGAAGGTAGCCTTTCCGTTTTTCCGGTGGCAGCGAGTTCATCAACTGGGTTGTAAGCCGCCCGATGACTTTTTGTTCGTCGGTGTGGGCAATGCCGATACTGTTGGGCACAAAAACCAGTGCCAGTTCTTTTTCGGCATCATGGTAAAGGATGGGCACATCTAGTGGATGTACTGCTCCACAATTGGGGCATTGCGCGACGTTTAGCTGCCCCTGCATAAAAGCCTGTTTCAGCGCGGGGTCGTCGGTTACGTCAATTAAAGAAAGTGCTGGTGCGGTGTATTTTGTGCCACACTGCGGGCATACCGCGGGCACGACTTGTTGAGTTGCCA
>JANTHQ010000050.1 GCA_024762375.1 Anaerolineaceae bacterium | reverse complement strand
CCCTGACCACCCCACCCATCCGCGTAACTGTGGCTCCCGCCGCCGACCAGCCGCCGGTGCCGGTAGTGCCCCCCGACGGCAAACAAGAAATTTCTCAACTGGCAACGGACATTCGGCATATAAAAGCCGTGCCCCCAAAACTGACCACCGCCCATCCGCCCGTCACCCGTTCGATGCTCTACTGGATTTTGTGGGTGTTACCGCTGGCGGCACTCGCCGGAAATTTTGTATGGGTTCGCCAGCAAGCGCAATTGCGGCAAAATACCGCGCTGGCAAGAAAATTACACGCTCGAAAGCGCGCAAAAAAGGCATTGGCGGTTGCTCGCAGCGCCGACGATCCATACGGTGCAATCGGGCAGGCATTGACCGATTTTTTGAGCGATAAATTCAACCGTCCGGTGGGCGGATTGACCCAGACTGCTCTGGCCGAAATGCTGGCAGACGCCGGATTGGATGACCACGACATCCGGCGGGTACAATCGGCGTTGACCACCTGTGACATGGGGCGATTTTCGCCCGCAGCAGAACAAGCTGGTCATATTGATGCACTGCTGTCGGATGTCGAAACTTTGGTTGACGATTTGGACAAAGTGTTATGAAACGACTGCTGACTACCATCGCCATTTTCATCATTTTGATAACCTCTGTGCTGGCACAGGGGGGTGTTTCTGCAACCGAACTGTTGCTGCAAGCGAACAAACAGTATGAATCCGGCAATTTTGAGGCGGCCATCAAAACATACGAACAATTGATGAATCTCGGTGTGGCCGACAGCACCGTATATTACAATTTGGGTAACGCCTACTTCAAACGCGGTGATTTGGGGCACGCCATCCTGAATTACCGCCGCGCCCAAAAGCTCTCGCCGCGTGATGCCGATATTCGCGCAAATTTAGCGCTGGCTCGCGGCAAAACCACCGATAATATCCAAAGCAGCGGGGCGGTGCTCAACCAGCTCGCGGCATTCAGCGAGTATTGGTTGACGCTGGATGAACTGGCATGGAGCACGCTGGTGCTGTGGATATTGCTGGCCGCACTCATCATCGGCATCAGTTGGGTATACCGGCCGGCCATCCAACGGCTGCTGCGCATCGGTGCGATAGCCGTTGCCGGTTTATTTTTAGCCGGCGCAGTGATGTTCGCCAGCCGCATCATCGTGTCTCAACAGCAGCCCGCCGCCATCATCGTTGCCACCGAAGTCGATGTGACCAGCGGGCCCGGCGATCAATATGTCACCGAGTTTACCCTGCACAGCGGCACAGAAGTTGTGCTCAGCGAAACCCGCGGCAAATGGGTGCGCATCGCACTGCCGGGCAATCAATTGCAGGGGTGGGTTCCCGCCGACACAGTGGCAGCTATCGCAAATTGACAGCCATTTTCAACAGGTGTAAAATTTTTTTGAAAGAAGCAAGAAGTCAAAAGCAAGAAGTAAGGAGCAGAATGTAAAGAGCAAAAAAATCCCTTGCTTCATATCCCATGCTCTATGCTCCATACTAAAGGTGTAACCGTGGACGACATATCCGCATCCAGTATTTTGGGACAATTGTCCCGACAAAAATCTACCAATAGAATATTGTAACCCCCATTGGTAGATTTGTTTGCCTTCGGGGGTTACACACCCGGAGGTGAACGATGAATGCGCCCATTTTAGATAGCATTCTGGCACAAGTTCGCACTGCGCTGGAAAGAAACAACCTCTCTCAAGCCGCAAAACTGATAGAAAAGTTGCGTCCCGCCGACCAAGCGGAAGTTTTTTCTGAATTGGATGAGGACGAACAACTCGCCCTGCTCACCGAATTGCCGGTAGAGGAATCTGCCGACATTTTGGAAGAGCTGGACGAAGATGAGGCCGCTGAACTCATCGAAGCGATGCATCCAACCGAAGCCATCCGCATCGTGGATGGCATGGAGCCGGACGAAGCTGCAGACTTGCTGGGCGATTTGCCGCCCGAACAAGCCAGCGAAATGTTGGCCCATCTGGAAGATTCGGATGAGGTGCGCCCGCTGCTGTTGCACGCCGATGACAGCGCCGGCGGCTTGATGACCTCTGAATTTTTGGCACTGCGCCGCCGAACCACGGCTGCCGCCGCCATTCAAGCCCTGCGAGACTGGAAACCCGACCGCGAAAATATCTACTATCTTTTTGTGGTGGACGCCGAGCAAAAATTGCGCGGGGTTATCAGCCTGCGAGATTTGGTCATTGCCGACCCCGACACGCCGCTGGAAGAGATTATGGACACGGATGTCATCGCCGTTCAAGCAGGCATCGACCAAGAAGAAGCCGCACGAGTGATGACCCGCTACGACCTGCTGGCACTGCCGGTCATCGATGATACCGGCAAATTGCTGGGGGTCATCACCATTGATGATGTGGTGGATGTGCTGGAAGATGAAGCATCGGAAGATATTCAGCGTTTGGGTGGTAGCGAGCCGCTGGACAAAGCATATTTGAACACCGGCATATTTTCGATGACCCGCAAACGTATCGGATGGCTGTTGATGCTTTTTTTAACAGCCACACTCACCGGCTCGGTGATGCGGTTTTTTCAGGATGAACTGCAAGCAGTGGTGGCACTTTCCATTTTTGTGCCGCTGCTCATCGGCACGGGGGGGAACGCCGGTTCGCAAACTACCGCCATCATCATCCGCGCGCTGGCGGTCGGTGAAATTGATTGGCACGACGCGCTGAAAGTTTGGTGGAAAGAGGAACGCACCGGGCTGGTGCTGGGACTGGGCATGGCAATCGCGGCATACATCCGCGCCATCACATGGGAACCCAACCCGGCGCTGGCATTGACCGTGGCCACGTCTATCATCGGGATTGTGCTGTGGGCTACCGGCATCGGCTCGCTGCTGCCGTTGGTTGCCGCTAAATTAAAAATCGACCCGACGGTGGTTTCCGGGCCGGTAATGAGCACACTGGTGGATGCCACCGGGCTGTTCATCTACTTTTCCATCGCGCGGGTAATGCTGGGGCTGTGATGGTAATTGGTTGATTGGAGATTGGAGATTGGTTAAAACGTGTTGCGTGAATGTACGCAATACGTTTTACACCTCAGTTCGGAGTTTCTGTCATTCCGGAAATTCGCGCAGCGAATTGTCCGGAATCCACAACGAAAAACTGTGGATTCCCGCCTTCGCGGGAATGACATACCAAAAATCTCTGCGAAATAACCACAATTTCTCTTTTTGAGAAAAACTCCAAATTCAGGTTTTTACGGTTCGCGGTTCGAGGAACGGAACAAAAAAGCCTGACGGGGACAACTCCCATCAGGCTTTTTTGTGTTCTATTTCATTTTACGCTTCGGTAAATTCACCTTCGATAACATCTTCATCGCTGCCGGAGGCTTCGCCGCCGGTGTTACCGTTGGGAGCAGTGCCATCCGGTGCGGCTTGCGAGCCCGCTTGCTGGTATGCCGCCTGCCCGATTTGCGATAATGCTTGCTGCAATGCCTCGCTGGTGCTGACAATATCTGCTTTGTTGTCGGTTTCCAGCGCTTTTTTCACCGCTTCGATTTTACTTTCAACATCGGCTTTCAGCCCGGCATCGACATTGTCGCCCAAATCGCGCAACGTTTTTTCAGATTGATAGACCAGGTTGTCTGCCATATTCCGCGCTTCGATGAGCGCTTTCCGTTCGCGGTCGGCATCGGCGTTCTGCTCGGCTTCTTTCACCATCCGGTCGATGTCGCTTTCGTTGAGGTTGGTGCTGGCGGTAATGGTGATTTTCTGCTCTTTGCCGGTCGCTTTATCCTTCGCAGTCACGTGCAAAATACCGTTGGCATCAATATCGAAGGTCACTTCGATTTGCGGAATACCGCGTGGGGCCGGGGGAATACCATCCAGCCGGAAGCGTCCGAGCGTCATATTGTCTGCCGCCAGCGGGCGTTCGCCCTGCAAAACGTGGATATCCACGGCGGTTTGGTTGTCGGCGGCGGTGCTGAAAATCTCGCTCTTCTTGGTGGGGATGGTGGTATTGCGTTCAATCAGTCGTGTCATCACACCACCCATCGTTTCCACACCGAGGCTCAACGGGGTCACGTCGAGCAGCAACACATCTTTCACATCACCGGTCAGCACGCCACCCTGAATGGCCGCGCCGACTGCCACAACTTCATCGGGGTTGACACCTTTGTGCGGTTCTTTGCCGCCGGTCAGTTTTTTCACCAGTTCCTGCACCATCGGCATCCGGGTAGACCCGCCAACCAACACCACTTCGTCGATATCGCCGGCTTTCAGCCCGGCATCTTTCAGTGCGTTGTGGAACGGCTGTTCAACCCGTTTCAGCAAGTCTTCGGTCAGTTGCTCAAATTTACTGCGGCTCAATCGCAGTTGCAGGTGTTTCGGGCCGCTGGCGTCGGCGGTAATGTACGGCAGGTTGATTTCGGTTTCCATCATGCTGGACAATTCGATTTTCGCTTTTTCTGCCGCTTCTTTCAACCGCTGCAGTGCCTGTTTGTCTTTGCTCAGGTCAATGCCCTGGTCTTTTTTGAATTCCGCAACCATCCATTCTACGATGCGCTGGTCCCAGTCGTCGCCGCCCAGATGGGTGTCGCCGCTAGTGGATTTCACTTCGATGACGCCGTCGCCCACTTCCAGCAAACTCACGTCAAACGTCCCACCACCGAGGTCAAACACCAAAATGGTTTCGTTCGATTTTTTGTCCAGACCATACGCCAACGCGGCGGCGGTCGGTTCGTTGATGATGCGGCGGACATTCAGCCCGGCAATTTTACCGGCATCTTTGGTTGCCTGCCGCTGGCTATCGTTAAAGTATGCGGGCACAGTGATGACCGCATCGGTAACCGTTTCGCCCAGATAGGCTTCGGCATCGGTTTTCAACTTCTGCAAAATCATCGCCGAAATTTCTTGCGGGGTGTAACTTTTGTTCACCACCGGAATTTTCACGCGGGCATCGCCTTGCGGCCCTTTTTCAACTTTATACGAGAGATGTTTCACCTCGTCTGCAATTTCATCAAATTTATGCCCAATCAGGCGTTTTACCGAGTAGATGGTATTGTCGGAGTTGGTGACTGCCTGGCGTTTGGCAGTTTGCCCCACCAAACGTTCGCCGTTTTTGTTGAATGCCACCACGCTGGGCGTTGTGCGCCCCCCTTCGCTATTGGCGATGACAGTGGGGTCGCCCCCCTCCATAACCGCTACCACACTGTTCGTTGTTCCTAAGTCAATTCCAATTATTTTCGACATTGTTATCGTCTCCTTTCAAATCGAATTGGCACACACCAAGATTGTCTCAGAATGAGTGCTCAAATTTCAGTTTAATTGTAAAGGGACACTATTAGATTTACGCTAGAATCATATTAAAAGTATGATAATACTACGTGCCAACCAGTTTTGAATTGCGCGCCGATACCAGTATAATGGAAAAAGACTATCTTTGGGTTGCCGTTATGCCGCACACACAATTTGAAATTACCACCCACAGCGAAACCGAAACCCGCCGGCTGGGCGCGCTTTTGGGCACGCTGGCAATAGCAGAAGAAGTCATCGCACTGACGGGCGATTTGGGCGCGGGCAAAACCCGATTCGCGCAGGGTTTCGGCGCAGGGCTGGGCGTGCCCGCCGATGAAGTCATCAACAGCCCGACATTCACGCTCATCAACCAATACCGGGGGCGATTGACCTGCTACCACATCGACCTGTACCGCCTTTCTTCCGCCGCCGAAGCCGAAACGCTGGGGCTGGACGACCTTTTTTATGCCGATGGCGTCTGTCTGGTAGAGTGGGCAGACCGCATCCCCGCCGATTTACCCGCCGACCGCGTGGAAATCGACATGCATCACCTCAGCGAAACCGAACGGAAAATTACTGTGCGCGCCGTGGGCACACGTTTTGCCGCACAGATAAACCAATTGCAAACTTTATGGACACAGGAGAAAATTATGAGTAACCCCATCCGCAAACTGGACGCCGTCCCCATCAACCCGGTAGAATCCGCCGAAAAAACGTCCATCCAAGTGCTCATCGGCCCCGATGAAGCACCCAACTTTGCCATGCGCCGCTTCATTATGGAGCCGGGCGGCGGCATGCCCAAACACACCAACGCCGTCGAGCACGAACAATTTGTGCTGCGCGGGCGGGCACGGGTCGGCATCGGCGATGACGTGTTCGAAGTTGAAGCCAACACCGCGCTGTTCATCCCCGCCGGAACACCGCACTGGTATCAGGTGCTGAGCGATGAACCATACGAATTTCTGTGCCTTGTGCCGAAAAAACCGGATGAGGTCACCATTCTGGAATGATTCTCGCCATTGATACCGCTACTGAATATGCCGGACTGGCACTTCTGTCCGCCGAAAAATTGCTGGCGGCAGAAATTTGGCACGCCGGGCGAAACCACACCGTCGAGTTTGCTCCCCGGCTGGCACAACTGCTGAAAAACGCCGCCATCACCCCCGCCGAGCTGACGGGTATCGCCGTCTGCACCGGGCCCGGTTCATACACCGGCGTGCGCATCGGGGTGGCGCTGGCGAAAGGGTTTGCCCTGCCGCACAATCTGCCCGCCGTCGGTGTGTCATCGCTGGCAATCACCGCCCATCCCCACCGAAACCAGCCCCTGCCCGTGCAGGCGATTGTCCGCGCCGGACGAAAACGCATCATCACCGCGCGTTTCAGCCGGGTGGATGGTGTTTGGGTCGAAACGGAATCGGCGCGCATCACCACCGTGGATGAACTGGCGGCATCGCTGTCCGAACCGGTGCTGGTCGCGGGGGAATTTTCCGCCGCCGAAGCGGAAATCCTGCAAAACGAAAGCAGTGGACGGGCGCGGGTTGTCGGCGCGGGCGAACGCACCCGTCACCCCGGCGTGCTGGCGGCACTCGGCGCGGAAAAACTCGCTGCGGGCGCATCCGGCGCACTCGCCGAATTGCAGCCGTTGTACATGAAAAATCCGGGTGAGTGATGGCGATTGGTTATTGGCTGATTAGTTATTGGCGATTGGTTATTGGCTGATTGCTGAAATATGAAAGTGAGCGCGTGTGCAGGTGAGAAAGTGAGATTTGCAACTCTGCCACCCTGCAACTTTGAACCTTGAACATTGAACCTGAAACCTTGAACCTGAAACTCGACATCCGCCCGATGACCACCGCTGATTTGCCGCAGGTGATGGCAATTGAGCAGGCATCATACGCCACCCCGTGGGAAGAAACGGCATACCGGCAAACGCTCAACAGCGAGCAGGCATATCTGGATGTGGTCACCTTTCGGGGGGAAATTGTGGGTTATAGCGGGATGTGGCATTTTGTGGACGAGGTTCATCTGGGAACCATCGTCAGCCACCCGACGGCACGCGGCAAAGGCATCGGCGAGTTACTGCTGGTGAATGTCATCGCCCGTGCCACCGACTTGAACGCGGAACACGTCACGCTGGAAGTTCGCCCGTCGAACCACCCGGCGCGCGCACTATATGAAAAATACAACTTTTCGGAGGTCGGCTATCGAAAAAAATATTACCGCGATGGTGAGGATGCGCTGCTGATGACCAGCCCACCGTTGCGCGATTCTGATTTTCAATCGCTGGTTCACATCAATTTGGAATCACTGCTGGCGCGGCTGGCGAAAAATTTCGGCGCATGAGCGAATCTGATAATTTGCGAATGGGCGAATATCGCTCACCATGATTTTTCACTATTCGCTATTCATTTTTCACTATTCCGCCGGCGCGAGCACCGGAGAAACGGGGAGCAACCGTTCGCCGTTTGTCCAATGTTCGTGCCGCCGGGGACACACATAAAGGAGAAAATTTGTGGACACACCACTAAAAATCATTCCTCTGGGCGGACTGGGGGAAGTCGGCAAAAATATGAATCTGTTGGAATATGATGGGCAAGCCATCATGATTGACTGCGGGCTGATGTTTCCCGGCAGCGATATGCCCGGCATCAATCTGGTCATCCCAGATATAACTTTTCTGGAAGAAAATCCGGGACTGCTGAAAGCGATTTTCATCACCCACGGGCACGAAGACCACATCGGCGCGATACCGTTTGTTATTCGGCAGTTGGGCGTACCAATTTACGCCACCGAACTGACCGGCGCATTCATCAAAAACAAATTGAAACGCACACCGGGACTTTCGCCCAAAGATATAGATTTAATCACCATCGCCGATGGCGACCGCATCACGGTGGGGCCGTTCACGCTGGAACCGTTCCGCGTCAGCCATTCCATCCCCGACGCGGTGGGATTCATCATTCACACCCCGGTGGGGGTGGTGGTTCACACCGGCGAATATAAATTCGACAGCCAGCCATACAGCGGCATCACCATTGATGAAGACCGTCTGCGCGCCTTGGGCGATGCGGGCGTGCTGGCGCTAATGTCGGACAGCACCAACGCCGAACGGCTCGGGTTCACCGCCTCCGAGCAAACCGTCACCCAAAATCTGGAAGAAATTTTCCAAGAGACCAAAAGCCGCATCATCGTTTCCACATTTGCCAGCAATATCTATCGCATCCAAATGGTGGCAGATTTGGCGATGAAACACAATCGCAAAGTGGTTTTTGTGGGACGCAGCATTGTGGATAACACCCGCATCGCGCGCGATTTGGGCTATCTCAATATCCCCGATGACATCATCGTGCCCGCCGACCGGGTGAACCAACTGCCCAACTCGCAGGTGGCCATCATCTGCACCGGCACACAGGGCGAACGGAACAGCGCGCTGGTACGCATGGCCAACGGCGAACACAACATCGTGGGCATCATGCGCGGCGACACGGTTGTCATCTCCGCTACCACCATTCCCGGCAACGAAGAACTGGTCAACCGCACGCTCGACAATCTTTTCCGGCAGGGAGCGAATGTCATCTATCAAGCCATCAAACCGGTGCATGTTTCCGGGCACGCCAGCCGAGAGGGACAGAAAAAGATGCTGTCGCTCATCCGCCCCAAATTTTTCATCCCCATTCAAGGCGAATACCGCATGCTGGTGCTGCACGCCCAGCTGGCAGATGAAATCGAACAACCGCCGCAAAAAACCATCGTGGTGGAAAACGGGCAGGTTATCAGCATTGTGCCCGAAGATGCCTTCACCCGCGAAACCGTGCCCGCCGGACACGTCTTTGTGGACGGGCTTGGTGTCGGTGATATTGGCACGGTGGTGCTGCGCGACCGGCACAATCTGTCGCGCGACGGGTTCGTCACCTGCGTGATTGCCATCGACGAGGATACCGGCGAATTGGTCGATGGCCCCGATTTGGTTTCGCGCGGATTTGTGTATGTCAAAGACAACGAAGGCATGTTGGACGAAGCGGCAGATATTGTGGTAGAATTGTTGGAAAAATTCGGACACAATGCCCATCCCGATACCATCAGCGAAGCCATCCACGAAAAACTGTCGGCATTCTTTTATCGGCAAACCCACCGCCGCCCGATGATTTTCCCGGTG
>JANTHQ010000049.1 GCA_024762375.1 Anaerolineaceae bacterium | reverse complement strand
GGATGGGGGAAATCAAAAATGTATGGTTTTTACCAAAAGTTTTGCGTTTTTGGTTTCGTCAAATCTCGAACAGCGTAACATGAGTTAGATTTCACGCGC
Source organism: Anaerolineaceae bacterium (assembly GCA_024762375.1). Classification (GTDB taxonomy): domain Bacteria; phylum Chloroflexota; class Anaerolineae; order 4572-78; family 4572-78; genus JANTHQ01. Next base: position 9,555 of record JANTHQ010000049.1, on the reverse strand, counting down.
AGTTCAAACATAATTGCGCCGCAAATGGAGCGACCGACATGGTTGCTCCATTTTTTCATACCATCAGATGTTTTGGACTATAAATTCTCACAAACCGGGCGTCGTTTCTTCTGTAACCAACTGTTAACCTGCATTTACAGCCCGGTTGACCTCCATCCGCTACACTGCAATCAATAAATCACTCGCGACACCACATCGCACATGGAGGAAATTGATGACACAACCACGCTACCAACTGGGCATTGACATCGGCTCGACCACGGCGAAAGTGGCACTGCTGGACGAAAACGCCAATCTGCGATTTTCGACATACCGCCGCCACAATGCCGAAACCATCAACACCCTGCTTGCCGCGCTGAACGAAGCCCGCGACCAACTCGGCGACATCCCGCTGCAACTGCAAATCACCGGCTCGGCGGGGATGGGCGTCAGCGAGATGTACGAAATCCCGTTCATTCAGGAAGTGGTTTCATCCGCAGAGGTGGTCAAACGGCTGTACCCCGACGTGAAAACCCTGATTGACATCGGCGGGGAAGACGCCAAAATGATTTTCTTCCACGAAGAAGGCGTGCCCGATATTCGGATGAACGGCTCGTGCGCGGGCGGCACGGGCGCATTCATCGACCAGATGGCAACCCTGCTGAATATCCCCGTGGCGGAACTGAACGCGCTGGCGCAGAAACACGAAAAAGTGTACCCCATCGCCTCCCGTTGCGGGGTGTTTGCCAAAACCGATGTGCAAAACCTGCTCAGCCGCCAAATTTCGCACGAAGATATTGCCGCGTCCATTTTTCACGCGGTGGCGCTGCAAGTGGTCGCCACGCTGTCGCGCGGCAACGACCCCACCCCGAAACTGCTGATGTGCGGCGGCCCGCTGACATTTCTGCCTGCGCTGCGCTCGGCGTTTATGGATGTGCTGAAACTCGGCGACGACAGCATTCTCCGCGCCGAACACAGCGAACTTTTGCCCGCGATGGGCGCGGCACTGTCGGCGAACGGCACATCGCTGCACACCACCATTTCCGACCTGATTGAGCGGCTCGACAATCCGCCGATTCACGTTTTCACCGGCGAAAACCGGCTTGACCCGCTTTTCAAATCGAAAGAAGATTTTGAACGCTGGGAATTCACCCGCAACCAAAACAAAGCCCCCCGCGCCGAAATTGCGGACGCGGACGGCGAACCCGTTTTTCTCGGCGTGGATTCCGGTTCCACCACCACCAAACTGGTGCTGACCGATGTGGACGGACGGGTGCTGTTCAGCCACTATACCGGCAACAAAGGCGACGCCATCGGTGCGGTGAAAACCGGGCTGGCAAAAATCCGCGACCTGTTTCGGGAACGCGAAAACCCGCCGAAAATCGCCCGCACGGTGGTCACCGGGTACGGCGAAGATTTGATTCACGCCGTGTTCGGGTTCGATATGGGCATGGTGGAAACGCTGGCACACTTCCGCGCCGCCCGCGCTTTCGACCCCGATGTATCTTTCATTTTGGACATCGGCGGGCAGGATATGAAAGCCATTTATGTGCAGGACGGGCACATTCAGAATATCGAACTGAATGAAGCCTGCTCATCGGGCTGCGGCTCGTTCATCGAAACCTTTGCCCGCTCGATGGGGTACAGCGTGGCGGATTTCGCCGAAAAAGCGACCACCGCGCAGTCGCCCAGCGATTTGGGCACGCGCTGCACGGTATTCATGAACTCGAAAGTGAAACAATCGCTGCGCGAGGGCGCCAGCGTGAACGATATTTCCGCCGGACTGGCATACTCGGTCATCAAAAATGCGCTGCACAAAGTGCTGAAAATCACCAACACCGATGTGCTGGGCGACCATATTTTGGTGCAGGGCGGCACGTTCCGCAATCCCGCCGTACACAAAGCGATGGAGACCCTGCTGGAAAAACCCGTGCTCTGCCCCGATATTTCGGAGTTGATGGGGGCGTATGGCGCGGCGCTGACCGGACGCGATGAATATCTGGACACCCGCGACCCGCAAACGAGTTTCATCGGGCTGGAAGCCATCGACGACGCGGGCGATTACAAAAAATACACCATCCACTGCCACGGCTGCGAAAACCGCTGCACCGTCACCAAATTGCAATTCCCGAATAAACGCGTTTTTTACACCGGCAATCGCTGCGAGCGGATTTTCTCGAACAGCGGCAAAAAGGTGGAAAAAGGCACCGACCTGACCGAATTCAAATATCACCTGCTGTTCGACCGCGACCCCGAACCTGCCACCCCCGCGCGGCTGACGCTCGGCATTCCGCGCTCGCTCAATATGTATGAAAATTATCCTTTCTGGCACGCGCTGTTCACCGAAAGCGGCATTCGGGTGCAACTGTCCGACCCGTCCACCGGCGAAATGTATGCGCGCGGCGCGGGCACAATCATGTCGGAAAATATCTGCTATCCCGCGAAAATCACGCACGGGCACATTTACAATCTGATTGACAAAAAAGTTGACCGCATTTTCTACCCGATGGTGATGTTTGAGCAGAAAGAATTTAAAGACGCGCTGAACAGTTTCAACTGCCCGATTGTGTCCGGTTATCCCGATGTGATTCGCAGCGCCATCAACCCCGAAGGGAATTTCGGTGTGCCGCTGGATACCCCCGCCGTCACCTTCCGCGACAAAAAATTGCTCAAAAAAATTGTCACGGAATATCTGAGTGGATTGGGTATCGACAAAAAAACCATCAACCGCGCATACAAACGCGCGCTGGCGGCACAGCAAGCATATAAAGACGCTGTCCGCGCCGAAGGGGACAAAATTCTGGCGCGTGCCGACGCGGAAGACCGGCTGGTCATTCTGCTGCTGGGGCGGCCGTATCACGTTGACCCGCTCATCAATCACGGCGTGCCGAGTGTGCTCACCGATTTCGGGGTGGATGTCATCACCGAAGACGCACTGCACATCGACCGCAACGCCATGCTCAACGACCCGCACGTGCTCACCCAGTGGGAATATCCCAACCGCTATTATCACGCCATGCGCTGGGCGGGGCAGCACGAAAATGTGGAAGTGGTGCAACTGAATTCTTTCGGCTGCGGACCGGACGCCATCACGGTGGATGAGGTTCACAGTTTGGCAACCGAATACGGCATGGGGCACACGGTCATCCGCATTGATGAAATTGAGAGCACCGGCTCGGTGCGGCTGCGGCTGCGCTCGATGATTGAATCGGTGCAGCAGAAACGGCGGCACGCCAAACGAACCTACACCCCGCGAAAGTCGGTGCGGGTGTACCAAAAAGAGGACCGCGACAAAGTGATTCTCGCGCCGCAATTCTCGTATTTTTACACCGCGCCGCTGGTTCGCCCCATTTTGGATATGGGCTATAAAGTGGATATGCTCCCCCCGCCCGACCGAGAAACTGCCGAAACGGGGCTGAAATATACCAATAACGAAATTTGCTATCCCGCCATCGTCATCATCGGCGATTTGATAAAAGCTTTGCAATCGGGAAAATACGACCCGAAAGATGTGGTGGTCGGCATAACCCAAACGGGCGGACAGTGCCGCGCGTCGAGTTATCTGTCGCTGCTGCGGCGGGCGCTGGCATCGGCAGGATTTTACGAGACGCCGATTATTTCGCTGACCGCCGGGCTGAAAGCGCTCAATGAACAGCCGGGCTTCAAATTTGATATCAAAACTTACGCCTATCACGCCGTGCTGAGCATTGTTTTTGCCGATGCCATTTCGGAGATGTATTATGCCACTGCCATCCGCGAAATCAACAAAGGCGACACGCTGAAAGTCGCCGACAAATATATGGCGTTGCTGGCAAGCACCGTCGAAAACGGCGGCATGGTGCTGAAACGGGACATCGTGCTGGATACCATCCGGCAAGCGGTGAAAGATTTCAACGCCATCCCGGTGAAAAATCTGACCTACCCCAAAGTCGGCGTCATCGGCGAAATTTATGCCAAATACAATTCTTTCGCCAACAATCGGGTGGCGGAATGGCTGATGGAACAGGGGCTGGAAGTGGTGTCGCCATCGCTGATGGAGTTTTTCGCCGCGTGGCCAATCAGCGCGGAAACGGATGTGAAAGAACATCTGAAAAAACCCGATGTGATGTGGTTTTTGTCGAAAGTGACGCAGAAAGTGGCGCAATCGTTTTTGGATGAGGTGGACGGCGTGCTGCAAGATTTCCACTATCACCGCCCGATGCACACCATCAATCACATCGCCGATAAGGCGAAAGAAATTGTGCGGCTCACCCATCAATACGGCGAAGGCTGGCTCATTCCCGGCGAAATCAACAGCATGATTGAAGATGGCATTCCGAATGTGCTGTGTCTGCAACCGTTCGGCTGTATCGCCAACCATGTGGTCGCCAAAGGGGTGGAAAAACGGATGAAAGAGGAACATCCTGATTTGAACCTGCTGTTCCTCGATGTGGATGCGGGGGTGAGTGAAGTGAATTTTGTCAACCGGCTGCACTTTTTCGTCAGTCACGCCAAAAACCAGCAACCCGACCCGGCAATCGTTGCCGCCATCGAAGCCGAAAAACCGACCGTCACCATCGCCGAGGGGACAACCTGCGCCACCGACGAAAGCGTCACCTGCGCCACATGCAGCCTCGATGGCGAAACGTGCCCGCTGCTGAAAGAAATGCAGGAGCAGGCGTTGCATAATTTGGTTGTGCCGAGATAGCGGTCAGTCATCAGCGGTCAGCATTCAGCAACGTCTGACCGCTGATGGCTGATAACTGAAAACCAACAACTCCGGAGGCTTTTATGCCCTACATCAACCCGCCGAAACGAATTCCCATTGTGATGCGTTTCGGTATTTGGATTGCAGAAAAAATTACCGGGCAAACACTGCTGCCGGCGCGATTGCTATCGTGGTATCCCAAAGCGGCGTTCAGTTCGGCAATCATGGAATCGCTGGTAGCGCACCATGTCGGCAATGTGGATCGCCGGATGCTCAAACTGGTGCGCATGCAAACTTCATTCAGCGCGTCGTGCCCGTTTTGCATTGATATGAACTCGTTCAAATTCGATGAATACCACATCACCGATGCGGAAATTGAGGCGTTGCAGGGGTTGCACGCCCTCGCCGATGTGCCGACATTTTCGGCGCGCGAGCGGCTGGCGCTGGAATATGCGCGCAGCGAAACCGCCACCCCGCTGGCATTTTCCGGCCAACTGATTGCCCAACTGCGCGAGCAGTTCACCGAGCGCGAAATTGTGGTGCTGGCGTCCACCATCGCGCAGGTAAATTATTGGGCGCGGCTCATCCAATCGCTGGGCGTGCCGCCGAGCGGCTTTTCCACCGAATGCACCATCCTGCGGGTGGAGGAATACAACACGCTGAACTCCGATTGAAGGTAGAATACGAAGAACACCAATGCACGAATTTCACGAATCGTGAATCATTCGGGCTATTCGATGATTGGTGGCATTCGTGATTTTGTTTTGGGGGTGACTGCACTATAATTTCCAGAGAGAACACACATCACCGGAGAAAACCAAATGGCGCAAGCGAGCACATCCGTAAAAGAAACGTTGAGCCTGAAAGAACTCATCGCCATGGGGGTGGGCGGGATGGTTGGCGGCGGGATTTTCTCTGTGCTGGGGCTGGCGGTGCTGCAAGCGGGACACGCCGCGCCGGTCGCTTTTGCGCTGGGCGGTATCATCGCACTGATAACCGGGCTGGCATATGCCAAATTGGGGCTGGCATTCCGCTCTGATGGCGGCAGTTTTACCTATTTGGAACACGCCTTCCGCCATAAAAACATCGCCGGATTGGGTGGCTGGCTGCTGTTGGCTGGTTATATCGGCACGATGGCGCTGTATGCGTACACATTCGGCGTGTATGGCGCGGCGATGATTGGCACATCATTTTTGTCGCCCGCGCTGAACCAACACCTGCTGGCGTCACTGATTCTGCTGGTGTTTCTGGGTATCAATTTGCGTGGGGTAAAATCCGCCGGGTCGAGCGAAGATGTCATCGTTGCCGTGAAGTTGCTCATTCTGGCAATTTTCGCGGTGGTGGGACTTTTTTCCATCAAAAGCAATTATCTGCTGCCGATATTCAATCGCGGCGGCACACAAATTTTAATGGGCGCGGCGCTGATTTTTGTGGCATACGAAGGCTTCGAACTCATTCCCAACGCGGTGAACGAAATGGAAAATCCCCGCCGGGATTTGGGGCGGGCGATTATCTATTCCATCATCATCACCACGATTGTGTACATTTTGGTCTCGCTGGTGGCGGTTGGCAATCTGCTGCCCACCGACATCAACAAATATAAAGAATATGCGCTGGCTGTGGCAGCAAAACCCGCGCTGGGGCAGGCCGGATTTCTGCTCATCGGATTGGGCGCACTGCTCTCCACCGCCTCGGCGATTAATGCCACCATGTTCGGTTCGGCACGGCTGGGCATGGCAATGGCGCAGGAAAAAGAGTTGCCGCGCGTGTTCTCATACCGAGAGCGCACCGCCGACATTCCGTGGGTCAGTATGGTGGTCATCACCGCGTTGACGCTAGTTTTTGTCAACACTGCAAATCTGACCATCATCTCATCGTTTGCCAGTTCAACATTTCTACTTATCTTCGCTGCCATCAACCTGTCTGCGCTGAAAATCCGCCACAAAGTGGGCATGTCGCTGTGGCTGCCGCTGTTTGGTTTCGTGTTGACGCTGGCTTCGTGGGGGGTGCTGATTGGCTACCTGTGGCAAACCGATACCAAAAGTTTGATTGGGCTGGCGGGCGCATATTTCGCCATCATTTTGACAGAACTGCTGTTCAGTGAGCGGCGACTCATATTGCAGTCGGAGAGAAACAGATGACGCTTTTGCCAAAATCGAAACTCACGTTTGTGCTGAGTGGCGGCGGTGCGCTGGGAATGTTGCAGGTTGGCGCACTGCAAGCTTTGCTGGAAGCGGACATTCGCCCCGATATGTGGGTGGGAACCTCCATCGGCGCGGTGAACGCCGCTTTTTTGGCAATACATGGGTTCACCCCGGAAGGGATGGCGGGGTTGGATGCGGCATGGGATGATGCCGCCCGCGCTGATATGCTGCCGAGCAGTTATCTGTGGCTCACCGCGCGGGTGCTATTCAACCGTGCCGGCATCAAACCGTATCACCACCGAATGCGCGAATTTTTCGAGGCGCATGGCATTCATCCCGATTTGCGTTTTGGCGATTTGGACGACACCGAATTGCGGCTGGTTGCCACCGATTTGACTAATTTTAAACCGATGGTTTACGGCAGCGACCCCCATCATTCCGTTTTGGAAGGCGTGCTGGCATCATCGGCAATTCCGCCGTGGGTGCGCCCGCTGGAAATCGACGGCAAAATGCTCTCCGATGGGGGTGCAGTGAGCAATGTACCCATCGAACCGGCAATCAACAGCGGCGCCACTGAAATTATCGCCCTGCAACTGGAAGCATTTCGCCATTGGTCGGGCGAAACGGGTTTCGGGCCGTTTTTCAACCGGCTGGTTCAAACCGTCTTTACCCGCGAAATTGAATTGGAACACGCGCTGGCGAAAGCCAAAAACGTTCCGGTACATTTGATTGATTTGAAAACCGAACCGGCGTATCCCATTTGGGATTTTGCGAATGCAAAACCATTGCGTGATATTGGCTATCACGCTGCAAAAAAAGAGATTGTGACATGGGAATTGTCACAATCTGTAAAAAAATCGTGGCTGTCTTCTTTGGAAAAATTTTTCCACAGGCATTAATATGGCGCAATCCGAAAAGCCGACGCTTTTTAATACTGCCCGAAACCAAGTAAAATATAACTTCCTCTACTGGGTTGACACTGTCCCGGCCCGGCACATCGACCGTTTTTTTGTGCTGTTGCGCTGGGTGGTGCTGATTTTCACCGGTATTCCGTCGCTGTTCGGCAGTTTATCCGGCAATAGCGGCTTGTCACCGATAATTGCTCTGGCATTGCTGTTATTGTATAACATTCCGGTGTCGCTATGGCTTTGGTTCAAAAAACCACTGCGGCTCAATCGCGTTGGCTGGCTGTTGCTGGGCGACACAATCATTGCCACAGTGATGACCCTGACTACCGGCGGGGTCGGCAGTTTCTTTTTCATTCTTTTTATGCTGGTTATCGCCGAAGCAGCACTGACACTGCGCTGGCAACCGGCAATTGGCGTCAATTTAATTCTGGCTGCGCTGCAATTGGCGGTCACATCGCACACCCCACAGGAAGAACTTTCGTCTTTTGTGGCGTATGTTGCTGTCAGTAAATTTGTGCTATCATTGTTGGTCGGCGGCATTGTGGTACTTTTTGCCGAATTGTTGCGGCGACAGGAAACTGAACGCCAAAAAGCAGCCTATGCCGCCGAGCGAATGGCAGCACTCAATGCCATTTTCGTCCAACTCGGCGAAGCGAAACTCAATTTGGCACACACGCTGAAAGTGGTGCTGGAAAGTACGCACATCCTGCCAAATGTGGCATTCAGCATGGTTCTTTTGCCGCGCTGGAACGAGCCGGGCGCGTGGCGCATCGCAGCATCCACCACCGACCAACTGCCAGCCGATACCATCATCCCCGCCGAAGCTGCCGAGTGGCTGAACGCCGCCACACCGATTTTTTTCGCCGGAGAGCACTGTGAATTGCCGTTACCATCACTATTTTCGGCATTGACCACAAACTGCATCACCGGCGTGATGCTCCGTTCGGATGACGATGTGGTGGGGGCGCTGGTTGTCGGACAACGTTCGTCGAGGGTGCTGACCGAAGATGAGCAAGCATTCCTAAAATCGCTGGCGCTGGAAGCCGGGCTGGCGGTGCGAAATGCCCGTACTTTCGCCAGAGAAAAAGCACACGTTCAGCGGTTGGAAGAGTTTCGGACGATGCAAGCCACGTTTTTTTCTGCCATTGGGCACGAACTGAAAACGCCGCTCGCTGTGCTGAAAATGCTGGCGCCATCGCTGCCGCAACTGCCCGATTTGCCGCCCGAAACACAGACAGAAATCACCGACACCATCGCCCAGAATCTCGACCGGTTGGAAAATCTCATCCGCGATTTGCTGGACAGTTCCAGATTGGAAGCCGGGGCGATTACACTGCATCCGCGTCCGGTGGATTTGGCCGCACTGGTTTACACCACTGTCAAAAGTCAGCAGCCGTTACTGGCCAAAAAGAACCAGCAATACACCATCAGCATTGCCGATGCACTGCCATCAGCCTGGATTGACCCGCGGCACATCGAGCACGTGCTATCAAACCTCATCCAAAATGCCGCAAAATTTGCCCCACCCGACAGCAAAATTGAAATTTCGGTGGAAAAAACGGAAGCGATGCTGCAAGTTTGCGTGCACGACGCGGGCGATGGCGTGCCGGTGGCAGACCGCGAATTGATTTTCAATAAATTTTACACCACCAACACCGATAAAGCGCTCGCCGGGGTGGGTTTGGGATTATTCATTTGCCGGGAATTGGTGACACGGTCGGGCGGGAAAATCTGGGTTGAAGATAGCCCCGCCGGAGGCAGTTCATTTTGCTTTACCGTACCCACCGTAAAAGAGGAGACCGACTATCCCGATGGAAAAAGCGAACAAGAAAATTTT
>JANTHQ010000048.1 GCA_024762375.1 Anaerolineaceae bacterium | reverse complement strand
ATACGTCACCGCGCGTCCGGCAGAAATAGTTTTCTAACATGTGAATGGTTTGTTGCCGATGCTCGAAAAATTGGCATGGCACAACATTCAAACTGATATTATTGTAACATGAAAGCGGAGTTTTGAGAAGTTTTATGTCATGTTGAAGCGCGGCTGTTGCAAAGTCGTTTGAGAGAATAAAAAACCGGACAGGATTTACAAGATTGACAAGATTTTCCGGAAATTTAATTCTGATAATCCTGTCAATCTTGTCGGATATTTTTCGCAATCGATGTAAAATTCGTAGGGGCGGCTCGCGAGCCGCCCCTACGTGGCAACCTACCGGAATACACCCGCCTTAAAATTTACTTTGTAACAACCGTGCATGTTGAAGTTACAGCAATTCTTTGATGGTCTCGGCAAGGTGGCGCGGAATACCGGGAACAGCGGCAATTTCATCAACACTGGCAGCACGAATGCCTTTTACTGAACCGAAGGCTTTGAGGAGCGTTTTGCGCCGTTTGGGGCCCACACCGGGAATACTGTCGAGTTGCGATGCCACGCCCGCTTTTCGGCGCAGATTGCGGTTGTACGTGATGGCAAACCGGTGCGCCTCATCGCGGATGCGCTGCACCAAATACAGTGCTTGCGAACGGCGAGGCAGCATAATTGGCTCGGATTTTCCCGGCACGAAAATTTCTTCTTCGCGTTTTGCCAGCCCCACAATTGGAATTACCTCTCGCAATCCGAATTCATCCAAAATTTGCAAAGCCGCGTTCAACTGCCCTTTGCCGCCGTCAATGATGATGAGATTGGGCAGTGTCGCCCACGATGCGGCCTGCTCGGATTTGCCGGGTGCATCCGTTTGCAATTCGCCGGATTGTGCGGCTTGCATACGATTGAACCGGCGGCGCAGCACCTCTGCCATCGAAGCGAAATCATCGGGTTTGCCCACTACCGTTTTAATTTTAAAGCGGCGGTAGTCGCTTTTGCGCGGCACACCTTTGGCGAAAACCACCATGCTGGCGACGGTATGTGTACCCTGCAGCGTGCTGATGTCGTAACATTCAATCCGAACGGGGTCTTGCGGCAAATGCAATCGCTCTCGCAATTCCGATAGCGCTTCGGTGTGCTTGCTCTGGTCCATTTCCCACTGGGCTTTCAGATGCGCCAGCGTTTCGGCGGCATTTTCGGCAGCCATATGGATCAACTCTTTCTTTTGCCCCCGTCGCGGCACGCTCAACCGTACTTTTGAGCCGCGTTTGCTTTTCAGCCAATCGCGGATAATCATCAATTCATCAATTTCTTGCGGCAGTAAAATTTGCGCGGGAATATCCTGCACTTGGTCGTAAAACTGTTTCAAAAATGATGTGACCAATTCGGTGTCGTGCGTATCGTTCGCGCCGTCCAGTAGAAAATATTCGCGTCCCATCAACTTTCCACCGCGAATGAAAAAAATCTGCACGCAGGCATTGCCATCATCGCGCGCGAAGGCAATCACATCCTCATCCACCATATCGGGACTGACCACTTTTTGTTTTTCGGCAATTTGATGAATGGCTTGAATTTGGTCGCGCAGGGTAGCGGCACGCTCAAAATCGAGTGCTTCGGCGGCGGCGTTCATGTCATCGGTCAACTGTTTGACCACCGGCTCGGTGTGCCCGCCCAAAAAATCACACAGCCCGTCAATCATCTCGCGATATTCGGTTTGATTCACCGCGCCGATGCATGGTGCAGCGCACCGCCCGATATGGTAATAGAGGCAGGCACGCTCGTCGTTGCCGTCGATATTGCGGGTACAAGTCAGGTACGGATAGATTTTCCGCACCAAATCGAGCGTGCGATATGCCGCCCATGCGGCGGTGTACGGCCCAAAATAGCGCGCACCATCGTTTTGCAGGCGGCGGGTGGTTGTCACACGCGGAAACGGGTCTTGCCAGTGAACTTTGATGTACGGGTAACGTTTGTCGTCTTTCAGGCGGATATTGTATTTTGGCTGGTGTTTTTTGATGAGTGTGTTTTCCAGCAGCAGAGCTTCCAACTCCGAGCCGGCGATGATAAATTCAATATCGGCGATGTCTCGCACCAGATGGCGGTTTTTGGGGCTGTGCTGCGCCGAATTGTGGAAATACGAGCGCACCCGGTTTCGCAGATTGACGGCTTTGCCGACATAAATGATTTTTCCCTGTACATTTTTATACAGGTACACCCCCGGTTTGGTGGGCAGGCTATTTAGTTTTTCTTGAAGGTCCGGTCGCTGCATAGGTTCGTCCACATTTGAATTTCGCACTGACATGAGTATAATTTGCCGGATGGAAAATATCAAAACCGGCCACATCATACAAACAATTGCACTATTTTTGGGGATGGGGTTGCTGGCGGCGTGCGGACAGTCTGCCGGGGCGAGCCCGGCCCGCATCCCCGCCGAGCGTCCGCCGGTGGTGTTTGTTTCGCCGACACCGCTGCCCGCCACCGAGACCCCGTCGCCTACCGAAACGCCACTGCCCACCCCGACCGTCACATTGACCCCCACGTCATTGCCATCACCCACCGCATCACCAACGATGACCCCGGCTTTCACCGCTACGCCAACACCCACACCGTTGCCGTCACTTGCCATCAGCGCACCGGAACATCCTGCTACCCGATTGGTCATTCCGGCAATGGAAATTGATGTTCCGGTGGAAATTGCGCCCATTCGCGATGGCATCTGGGACGTGAGCGGCCTGGAGCAGTCGGTCGGGCATCTGCAGGGAACATCCAGCCCCGGCGAAACGGGAAATGTGGTGCTGGCGGGGCACATCACACTGGCGCCGGATGGTCGGCGCGGGCCGTTTTATCGGTTGGGGGGACTCAAACCGGGCGATAGCGTGACGGTATATCGGGGCGACACTGTGTTTGAATATGAAATCGACGGTGCGATGACCGTTTCTCCCACAGATGTGCAGGTGGCATACCCCACCGATTCACCGCGGTTAACACTGATAACCTGCCAGTCGTATGATGATGCTGTGGCAGCGTATACTGAACGATTGGTGGTCGTTGGGCATTTGGTGTCTCCATAGGCTGCTGCACGGCCAAAAAATGTGAAAGTTGCTTGATTCTCCACGGATAATGAGGTACAATATAGTATAATTTATCTCAATTGCCCGTACCAATCTAACAATGTGACATCAACCAAGCATACACACATTCTTTGTAGGAGGCACCATTCATGGATGTAATTAAAGTTTCTGCTAAATCACGCTCGACATCTGTAGCTGGGGCAATTGCAGGCGTCATTCGAGAAAACGGGCGCGCTGAAATTCAGGCAATTGGCGCAGGAGCGGTGAATCAGGCCATAAAAGCCACCGCCATCGCACGGGGTTACCTCACGCTTGATGGCATCGACGTGGTGTGTGTCCCATCTTTTACCGAGGTAGAAATTGATGGTCAGGAGCGCACTGCATTACGTTTTGTTATTGAGCCGCGCTAGCAGATAAATCGAATTTAAGAGAATTTAAAACCACAAAACATCTCAGCAGTGTGCCGGGTATGGATGCTCTGCCGTTGAGTTGTTTTGTGGTTTTTTGTTTATGATGGACCGGGCGGTGGTTTGGTTGTTCAGACCCTAGTTTTTAGATTTCGGTTTGCGCCGCCGGCGTTTGCGTCGCTTTTGGCTTGAACGTTTGGGCTTGGGCGCAACGGATTTATCAGTTGGCGGCGATGCCGCGACATTTTCAGCGACCGGTTCCGCCGCTTCTTCCGGTTTTGGCTCGGGGGGTTTTTGCCCCGGCAGCAGCAGTGTTTCTACCGCCACTTCTATCCTGCCGCTGCCTTCAAAATCGACGATGGCATGTTCTTTCAGAATATTTAAACCCTTGATGACACCTTTCCCGTGTTCCATGTGCGTTACATGCGTGCCGACTTTCGGCAATTGCTTGCGGATTTCTTTATAGGTGTCATCTTCGTAGGCCAAACAGCACAACAAACGGCCGCACGCCCCAGAAATTTCGGTGGGCGCGAGGGGTAGCTGCTGGTTTTTGGCCATTCGGATGGACACGGGATGAAATTCGGTGAGCCAGCTGGAACAGCACAACTGCCGCCCACAACGGCCGTAGCCATCGATGATTTTTGCCTCATCGCGTGCGCCGATTTGCCGCATTTCGACGCGCGTCCGGAATGAGCGAACCAGCGCCCGTACCAACTCCCGAAAATCGACCCGCTGCTCGGCGGTGAACAAAAAAAGTAGTTTCGAGCCATCAAATGAATATTCGGCGCGAATGACTTTCATCGGCAGATTCAACTCTGCCACTTTTTCGCGGCATTTGGCCAGCGCTTCGGGTTCGCGGGCGCGATATTTCTCTAAACTCATCAGGTCGAGTGGGGTTGCTTTCCGCAAAATCGGTTTCAAATCCCCTTTTGTTTCGCTACTGGGGACTTCTTTGGCCTCCATCGAAACCCATCCCAATTCTTGTCCACGGCTGGTTTTCACAATGACGGGGTCTTTTAGGTGGGGCGGTTCTTCACCGGCGACAGGTAGAAAATAATAGGTTTTGGTAACGGGTTTAAATCGAACTCCAACAACAGTCGGCATAAGATAGCGTTTCCTTTTATGGCTTTAACGGCGGCAGTTTGAGCAATAATGTCTCAAAATTCAGCCGCCGATTTACGTTGTAATCAAAATTTTGCAGCGTTGTTTTTAACTCGGCAATTGCTGCCACAATTTGTGCCTGTGACAGGTTTTGGGCTGCGCGCCGGATGGTGTCTTCCATATCAACATTGACCAGATGCGCCGCCGTTTGATTGTGCGCCAGCAGTACATCTCGCCACCACGATAGCCACAAATCTAAAATTGCGCTCGGCGAAAACGATTGTTTCGCCAGTTGCTCGGCGAAAGCGAGACGGGCGACAGCGCCGCCGGTCAGGGCGGTTGTCATATCGGTTAACCATGCGGTTCGCTGTTCCAGCACTTCCGGGTTGCGAAAAGCTTGCACTGCCCAGCCGGGGCGTCCGGTGGAAAGATGGCTCAGATGGGTGGCGGTTGCGGCGGGCACGTGCCACTGCTGCTGTAACATCTCTGCGATGGCGTCGGTTGAAACGGGACGCAGATGGATATTTTGGCAGCGCGAAACGATGGTTGGCAATAAGTGTTCGGTGGAGCGGGCAGTCAGCAGCAGCATCGCGTGCGCCGGTGGTTCTTCGAGCGTTTTCAGCAGTGCGTTGGCTGCGCCGGTGGTGGCGCGGTCAAAATTCGCCAAAATGGCGATTTTCTGCAGACTTTCGTGCGGTGTCAACGATAAATCGTGTTGCAGGGTGCGAACTTCTTCAATTTTGAGGGCATCGTCATCATCCAATATGCGTACATCCGGATGGTTGCCGTCCAGAATTTTGGTGCATGCCGCGCAATGCCCGCATGGTTTTTCGGGGGCGGTGCAGTTGATTGCCATTGCCACCGTGCGCGCCAGCGTGGTTTTTCCCAGCTGGGGCATACCGGTTATCAACACCGATTGCGATAATTTTCCGGCGGCGATTGCACGCGCCAGCAAATCGGTTGCCCAGGTATGCCCAAATACAAAATTGTCCAGTTGATAACCCATCGTGTGTTCTGTGCCATACACAAAATTTGGCGAAACTTCTCGCCAAATTCTAATTTTACTCTCGATTATCACAGTTTACAAATCATCAATTGGCTTCGGGACCAATTTTGAAAACATTTTGCCACGGACGATACCGGCTGAAAATGGTATCTTTATGAATAACGGTATCCCCTTCGGTTACCGTGCGGTAAACTGTCACGTCTACCCCATCTTTTGCCCAGTCGATTTGTTTGATTTGTCCCGGTTTTAACGTGGGGTCTTCCTGATAAATATCGGGACCATGGGGCACACGATTTTCTTCAATCGGGTCGGAAATGGTGACCGTGCGCCCCGGTGATGTGCCGTAAAAGTTAAAGGTGACGGTTCCGGCGCGTAAATTGGTGTCGGTTTGAATGAGGATGAAACTGTCGGTGTCATTTCGAAATTTGAAATCCACATCGGGCGTATAGATGGTGGCATCCAAACCGGGGATACTGCCCGTTTCATACCAGCCAACGCGGTAGCCGTGCGCCCAGCGTTCCACAATTTCAAAACCGCCGAACAGCGCAGCGCGGAACGCGGTGGTACTGACCTGACACACCCCCCCGCCGATACCCACGGCGGTGCGGTCGCCTTGAATGATGAGCGATTCAACAAAACCGTTTTCGGCACTGATGTCGCCCACATAGCGGTTGAACGAGAAAATTTCGCCGGGTGGTACAACAACGCCATGGAATTTCGAAGCGGCAACCTGAATGTTTTGCATGCGGTCTTTGGACGAGCCTTTAAAATAGGTGGTGGCGCTACTGACCAATTCTTTGATGCCGAGTTGCTCCGGGTGTTCAGATGAGACGGCCGGTTGAGTGACAATCACCGGCAGCGTCAGTTGATGAACATCGGGGGTTTGCCACAGATTTTTCAGCATGGTGACGGCTGCCGCCACGTCGAGCGTGTATCCGGTTTGACTGGGGATGATGGGCGTGAGCGTGAATGTGTTCACATCTAGATTGAACCATGCATCAACGGGTTGGCGGTTGATTTCTTTTGCCAAGTCAAAAAAATAGGTGGAAATAGCGGCTTCGTCAAACGAAACCGTGATTTCACCGGGCCCATCGGGCGGGATTTCTGCGCTGATGATGACCCAGTCGGCGAGTGTTTCGGGCGAAAGTATCCATTGCCGCTCGTTGAATGTGAGCGTCAGTGGGGCAGAGAGAACTTCGGATAGTGCTTGATGTGCCGGTTCCACAATGGTGATGGCCGGGGTTGTGGCGTGTGTCACCAATGTGAGGGGGGTGTGGTTTCGTGATAAAATTGCTTTCCGAATTAATTCGCGGTTGGCGTCGATATCGACTGCGTAACCGTTTTCGGCTGGAATGGCCTGAACCGTCGTGCCGGATAACACCAGTTGCGCATTTCGCGCCGGGCGGTCGAGCTGCTGCGACAATTTTAACAGGGCATTGTTTGCCGGGCCGGTATCGAAATTGATGATGGGGGTGATTTTTACCGGTTGGCTGAGTGCCTGCATTTGCACGCGGATATCGCGGGCAAAGTTGCCTTGCCGCCCCACGGCAAACGCGGCGGTGGCGGTGCGGTCAATATCCACTCGCGCACCGAGCTGTTCGGCAGAGAAAGTGAATGTGCCGCGGTCGGTTACCAGTGTTAACGGTTGCGACAGAAGGTCGGTGGCTTGCCGGGCAATCAATTGCCGGGTTTCTTGCCGCGACAGTTGTCCGGCATCCACCCCGCCAATTTCTACACCGGGATAGAGCCGGTTCAAAAAATAAATCTGGTAGGTTAACAGGCCGAAAATCAGAACAACCAGCATGCTGCCGGCAAAGATTATCAGCCCCAATAACACGCGCGGGACAACCACCGATGTAATTTTTTGCGGTGTCATTTGTGCCGCAGAATCCATACGTCGCTCCATAAGGTGACATAAGTATTGTAGCAGGTTTGAGGTTGAGTTGCAAAATAGTATCGCCGGGCAAAACGAACACGGTTGTTGCAAAGTCGTGTGACAAAGTAAAAAATTAGACAGGATTAACAAGATTGACAAGATTGCTGAAAATTGAATCATGATAATCCTGTAAATCTTGTCGGATATTTTTCGCAATCAATGTAAAATTTGTAGGGGCGACTCGCGAGCCGCCCCCTACGTGGCAATCTGCCGGAATACACCCACCTTAAAATTTACTTTGCAACAACCGGGCAAAACGAAACGACGTGTTTCATATTCTGTCGCTTTATGCTATGATATACAGCACAGGAGCAGTGCGCCCATTTTTGTGTTGATAATTTAGGATAAATTTATGAAAGCAGTTGTGATGGCCGGTGGTTCCGGGTCGCGGTTACGTCCCATTACCATCGAGCGTCCAAAACCGATGATAACCATCGTCAACAAACCGGTGTTGGGCCATATTTTGGATTTGCTCAAACGCAACGGCATCACAGATGTGGTGATTACCGTGCAGTATATGGCCAGCATTATTCAAGATTATTTTGGCGATGGCAGCAATTTGGGTATGAACATCACCTATTTTGCCGAAGAAAATCCTCTCGGTACAGCCGGTGGTGTAAAAAACGTGCAGAGCGTGCTCGATGACACGTTTCTGGTCATCAGCGGTGATGCCATTACTGATTTTGATTTGCAAAAAATTATTGCTTTCCACCGCGAAAAACAAGCCAAAGCGACACTCACCCTCTATCGAGTGCCGAACCCACTGGAGTATGGTGTCATCATTACCGATGGCGATGGTTACATTACCCAGTTTTTGGAAAAGCCGTCGTGGGGAGAGGTAATTTCTGACACGGTGAACACCGGGTTATATGTGGTCGAACCGGATGTGCTCGATATGATACCACCCGGTTCCGCATACGATTTTTCCAAACAGCTATTTCCCAATATGTTGAAACGGAATTTGCCGCTGGCCGGGTATGTTGCTGACGGCTACTGGTGCGATATCGGCAATATCGAAACATTGCGGCAGGCTTCGTCGGACGTGCTGGAAGGAAAAGTGAAAGGTATCAAACTCGGCCGAGACGTTGGCGATGGTATCTGGGCCGAAGGTGAATACGAAATCTCGCCGTCGGCTACCGTGATTGGCCCCGTGTTTTTGGGTGATTCGGTAAAAATAATGGACGATGTAATTATTCGCGGGCCGTCTGTCATCCGCGATTATACCATTGTGGAGGAACGCACCGAGATTGACCGTTCCATTGTGTGGCGCAACTGCTATATCGGCAAAGGGGTAGAATTGCGCGGCGCGATGGTTTTGCGCCACTGCAGTTTAAAAGCCAAAGCCGTGGTGTACGAAGGCGCAGTCATCGGCGACGGTTCCATCATCGGCGAGGGTGCGGTCATCCATCCCAATTTGAAAATCTGGCCCGGCAAAGAAATTGAACCGGGCGCGACCATCAAAAACAGCGTTATCTGGGGTTCGCAGGGGCGGCGAGAGCTTTTCGGGCGATATGGCGTGACCGGGATGACCAATGTCGATTTTACGCCGGAATTCAGTGCGCGGCTGGGTGCGGCGTTCGGCGCAACGCTGCCAAAGGGTTCGCTGGTCACTTTTAACCGCGACCCCCACCGTTCGCCGCGCATGCTCAAACGGGCGGCGATAGCCGGGTTGCCGTCGGCGGGGGTGGAAGTTAGCGATTTGGGCGTGCAGCCCATCCCCGTGGCACGTTATTATACCCGCGTGAGCAACGCGGTCGCCGGTATGCACGTGCGGCTGTCGCCATACGACCAGATGCTGGTGAACATGCGGTTTTTTGATGTGAACGGGTTGAATATCGGCAAAGATTTGGAACGCCAAATTGAACGCGTTTTCTTCCGCGAAGATTTTCGGCGGGTGTATATGGATGAAATCGGTTCGATTTCGTATGCGCCCCGTGTGACCGAAACGTATCTGGAAGGATTTATGGCCGCCATTGATGTGCCGGTTATTCAAGAGGTCGGGTTCAATTTGGTGGTTGACTATGCCAGCGCTCCCACGGCGAATATTTTGCCGGGTATTTTGAACACGCTCAAGTGTAATGTGGTGGCACTCAACGCCAATATTGATGAAACGAAAATGTCTGTGCCATTTAATGTCTTTCAAGACGCGCTGCGCCGTTTGCGGGTTATTTCGCTGTCGTT
>JANTHQ010000047.1 GCA_024762375.1 Anaerolineaceae bacterium | reverse complement strand
TGTATGCCAACGGGCAGTTGCTCACGTATGGCGCATTTGTGGTAGAAACTGCCGAAACCCCCACGCCGAACACACAACCCAGCCCCACCCCGCCGCCGGTTTCGGCAAGAAAATTCACGCTGGCATTCACCAAATGGGACGGCAGCAAACACTCGGTGTGGACAGCGAATTTGGATGGAACCAACCAGAAATTCCTGCTGGAATATGCCGCCAGCCCGTCATGGTCGCCGGACGGCAGCCAACTGGCATTTTATGGCGAACAGGGCATCGACCACCAACCCGCAACCGGCAGTGGCACGAACGGCATCTGGAAAATGAATGCCGACGGCAGCACCCCCCTGCAACTGGTTCCCGAAGGCACAGCGCACGCCGTGGCATGGTCGCCGGATGGGCAAATTATCGCCTTTGATGGCGCACGGGGTAGCCCGGAACGGCGTATCTATTTCATCAATCCCGATGGCACACCCCAATCCTTCGAGGCGCTCGGCGAACACCCGTCCTTTTCGCCGGACGGGCGGCAAATCGCCGTGAAAGTCTGTCGCCCCGAATGCGGGCTGTGGATTGAAAATCCCGATGATGCCGAACCGCGCCGGCTCACCACCGAAGGCTCGGATGGGTTGCCGGCATGGTCGCCGGACGGCAAAAAAATCGCCTTCAGCCGCAACGCCGATGGCAATGTTGACATTTACACCATCAATCCCGATGGCAGCGGGCTGGCGCGGCTCACCACCGCCACCGGAAACGACTCCGTGCCCGCTTGGACACCCGACAGCCGCCAAATCGTTTTCCGTTCCACCCGCAACGGCAAATGGCAAATCTTTATTATGAATGCCGACGGCTCCAACCAGCGCGTCATCGTGGATGACGTGGGCGCCAGCGACGAATGGGCATTCGACAGAATGTCGGTAAAATAGTTCAACGTTTCGAGTTTCAGGTTGAAAGTTGAAACACCATCTTTCAAAATCTAACCTGAAACTTTGAACATTGAACCTGAAACACACTTATGGACAACATCCGCAATTTTTCGATAATCGCACACATTGACCACGGCAAATCAACACTTGCCGACCGCATGCTGCAAGCCACCGGCACGCTCACCGAGCGCGAAATGCAGGCGCAGGTGCTCGACAGTATGGATTTGGAACGCGAACGCGGCGTTACCATCAAAGCCAGTGCCGTGCGAATGAACTATACCGCCCACGACGGTCAGGAATATGAATTGAACCTGATTGACACACCGGGGCACGTAGATTTCACCTACGAAGTCAGCCGCGCGCTGGCGGCGTGCGAAGGTGCGGTGCTGGTGGTTGACGCCACACAGGGCATCGAAGCCCAAACGCTGGCGAATCTCTATCTGGCAGTGGAAAACGATTTGGAAATTGTGGCAGTCGTCAACAAAATTGACCTGCCCTCCGCCCATCCCGATGATGTGGCGCAGGAAATCGAAGACCTGTTCGGGCTGGATGCCGCCGATGTGATTCCCGTGTCCGCCAAAACGGGCGAAGGCGTGACAGACCTGCTTGAAGCCATCGTCGCCCGCATCCCCGGTCCCGGCGGCGACGAATCCGCCCCGCCGCGCGCCCTCATTTTCGACAGCCATTATGACTCGTACAAAGGCGTGATTGCGTATGTGCGGGTGATGGACGGCGTGTTCAAAAGCGGCGACACCGTCCGCTTTCTCGCCACCGATGAAACCGTCGAACCGCTGGAACTCGGCATCTTTCGCCCCGGCATGACCCCCGTCCGCGAACTGCGCGCCGGAGAAGTCGGCTATATCGCCACCGGGCTGAAAACGATTCGCAGCGTGCGCGTGGGCGATACCGTCTCGTTGCCCGATATTGATGTCGAAGCGCTGCCGGGGTATGAACCCGCCAAACCGATGGTTTTCGCCGGATTTTACCCCACCGAAAGTGACGGCTATGCCCTGCTGAAAGATGCGCTGGAAAAATTACAACTGAACGATGCATCGCTGGTGTATCAGCCGGAAACGAGTCAAGCACTTGGTTTCGGTTTTCGCTGCGGATTTTTGGGGCTGTTCCACATGAACATCATTCAGGAACGGCTGGAACGGGAATATGATTTGGACATTCTCGCCACCGCGCCGAGCGTGCAGTATCGCGTCCGCAAAACTGACGGCGAAACGCTGGTCATCTCCAGCCCGGCCAGCCTGCCCGACCCCAGCACCATCGAAGCCATCGCCGAGCCGTGGATGAAACTCAGCATCTACACCCCCGCCGAATATATCGGACCCATTATGGAAATCACCACCAAACGGCGCGGCGAATATCTGCACATGGAATATCTGGATGCCAGCCGGGTGCTGCTGGAATACTATCTGCCGCTGGCAGAAATGGTTATCGACTATTATGACCAACTGAAAAGCGTCAGCCGCGGGTACGCCTCGCTCGATTACACCTTTCACGAATACCGTGACAGCGATTTGGTGAAAGTGGATGTGCTGGTGAACAAAGAACCGGTGGACGCGCTGAGTATCATCGTCCACCGCGACCATGCCTACCATCGCGGGCAAAAACTGGTCAGTAAACTGAAAAAACTCATCCCGCGCCAGATGTATGAAGTACCGATTCAAGCCGCCATCGGCAATAAAGTTATTTCCCGCGCCAACGTCAAAGCGCTGCGGAAAGACGTGCTGGCAAAATGTTACGGCGGCGATATCACCCGCAAACGAAAATTGCTCGAAAAGCAGAAAAAAGGCAAAAAACGGATGAAAATGGTCGGCAGTGTGGAAATTCCACAGGAAGCCTTTATGTCTGTTTTGCAATTGGACGACGATTAAACTTTCAGCCGATAGCTTTCAGCGAAAACAAAAACAAAGGACGAACGACAAATGACAAATGACAAACTTGCCACATTAAAAACCCGTCTCGCCGAAATTGCCGACCTGCACGCCACCGGCGCGCTGCTCGGCTGGGACCAGGAAACCTATATGCCCGATGGCGGTGCGGCAGAACGCGCCGAGCAACTGGCGACGGTAGAAAAAATCGCGCACGAAAAATTCACGGCAGATGAAATCGGCGTGCTGTTGGATGACCTGCGCTCACTCGCCGACCAACTCGATTACGAGTCGGATGATGCCGCGCTGCTGCGGGTAACTCGCCGCGATTACGAAAAATCGCGCAAACTGCCGACCGAGTTGGTGGTGGAACTCTCTCGCGCCACCAGCCACGGCGTGGAAGCATGGAAAAAAGCGCGTGCCACCAACGATTTCGCCCACTTCCGACCATTTTTGGAAAAAATTGTGGAACTCACCATCCAAAAAGGTGAAGCACTGGGTTATGAAGAAAACATTTACGATGCGCTGCTGGATGATTTCGAGCCGGATATGCGCGTTTCGCAAATTAACCCCATCTTCCAGCAGGTGAAAGATGCCACCGTGCCGTTGGTGGAAAAAGTCGCCGCCCAACCACCGATTGATGACTCGTTCCTGCACCAATATTTCGACCCGCAGAAACAGTGGGAATTCGGGCTGGCAGTGGTCAAAGATTACGGCTACGATTTCACCCGCGGGCGGCAGGACAAATCGGCGCACCCGTTTACCACCAGTTTCGGCGTGGGCGATGTGCGCATCACCACCCGCATTTTGGATGATTACCTGCCGTCAGCGCTGTTCAGTTCGCTGCACGAAGCGGGACACGGCTTGTACGAGCAGGGTATCGCCCCGTCACTGGCGCGAACCCCCCTGCGCGACGGCACATCACTCGGCGTGCACGAGAGCCAATCGCGGATGTGGGAAAACGTGGTGGGCAGAAGTCTCGGTTTTTGGCAGCACTACTATCCCCAACTGCAAAAAACGTTCCCCGAACAACTGGGAAACGTGCCGCTGACCGATTTCTATCGCGCTATCAATAAAGTTACCCCATCGCTCATCCGGGTGGAAGCAGACGAAGTGACCTACAATCTGCACATTTTCATTCGGTTTGAGTTGGAGCAGGATTTACTGGCGGGCAGACTGAAAGTTGCCGACCTGCCGGACGCGTGGAACGAAAAATACCGCGCCTATCTCGGCATCACGCCCGATTCGGATGCCAACGGGGTCATGCAGGACATCCACTGGTCAAGCGGTCTCATTGGCTATTTCCCCACTTATTCGCTGGGGAATATCCTGTCGATGCAATTTTTCAACAAGATGATAGCCGACAACCCCGCCATTCCGGCGGAAATTGCCGAGGGGAAATTCGACACGGTGCTGGGCTGGCTGCGCGAAAATATCCACCGGCACGGGCGAAAATTCACCCCCACCGAATTGATTGCGCGCGTCACCGGCGGCGGCATCGATGCCCAGCCGTACATCAATTACATCACCGAAAAGTATTCCGCAATTTACGGATAGCGGTCAGTTATCAGCCATCAGCAGCCAGTCATTATCGCCGACCGCTGATGACTGAATGCTAATCGCTCAATGCTTTGACCGCCGCCAGCAGTTGGGCATCCCCCGATTGCCGGAATTCATCGGCGGTCATTTCTTTTACATCCAGCGGAACCAAAATGTGCTGGTCCGCCGACAATTCCACCGTTTCATCGGGGGTGATGCCGTGCCGCCAAATTTCGCGGCCGTTGGGCGTCAGCCACTCCGATGTGCCCAGCAACAGCATCGAACCGTCGCTGAGGGTGTACGGAGTGAGTACCGTCCCTGTACCGAATGTTTTTTCGCCGATGACCGTGCCCCGGTTGTGGTCTTGAATCGCACCGGCAAAAATTTCGGCGGCGCTGGCTGTGCCTTTGTCCACCAGCACCACCAGCGGCATATCGAGCGCGATGCCGCCTTTCTCCACCGGAAAACGCTTGATATCACCCTGTGCGTTTTTCTCTTGCAACACATCCCCATCCTGCAAAAATTGACTGCTGACTTTTATGGCTTGGTCGAGCAACCCGCCGCCATTCATCCGCACATCCACAATCAGCGCAGTAGCGCCTTCCGCCTGCGCTTCTTCAATGGCCGCCACCATCTGCTCGTTGACCACACTGCTGAACTGATTCAGCCGGATGAACGCAATTTTGGTATCGGGGATGAACGCCCAATCCACCGCCGGAATTTTGATTTCATCGCGCACCACCGTGATATCCACCGGCGCGGACTCATTTTCGTGCAAAATGGTGAGCGTCACTTCGGTGCCTTTTTTGCCTTTGATGCGCGACACCACATCATCCAGCGGCATACCGGTCACATCCACGCCATCCACCTGCAAAATGACATCCCCGGCGCGAATACCGGCTTGCTCGGCGGGCGACCCGGCAAACGGGGTGATGATGAACGGTCGTTTTTGGTCATCCACGCCCAAATATGCCCCAATGCCGAAAAACTTCCCGTCGAGATGCTCGTGTTCCGCATTCGCTTCATCGGGGGTGAGAAAACGGGTGTGCCCCGTGTCGCCCAGCGCGTCCGTCACCCCGCGAATGGCAGCGTATGCCAACTGGTCGGAGTGCTCGATGGCAGCACGGTCAACATAATTTGCCCGAATGAGCCGCCACGCTTCCCAAAAAACCGACATGTCATCAGTGGGCGCATCGGCGGCGGCACTGGCGGGCACAATGCGCGGCAAATAGCCCATCTGCGCCGCCATCGCCCCGCCGGAAAACGCACCAACAATCAAAATCAACAAAAATATTCCCAAAAATAGTTTCTTTAAAAGTTTTTTCATCATAGTTCCCATTATAGTCGAAAAGATTAATGTCAGATAAAGAAACCGGCAGTTTTTGGCCATCTGTTTTACAACCGCTCCACCGGCCATCGAAAAATTTGCCATCACCCCCCATCCGATGCAAAATTCACTCACAGTTATGGCACAGAGCAACGATTTCCGCAAAACCGAATATGCCATCGCGGCAGCGGTGGGGCTGGCGGCGCTGGCAGTCTATTGGGCAACCCTCGCGCCGACGGTGCTTTTTGCCGATGGCGGCGAATTTCAGTTTGTACCGTGGCTGCCGGGCATCGCCCACCCCACCGGATACCCGCTGTATGTGCTGACGGGCTGGCTGTTCAGCCATGCGCTGCCCATCGGCGAGGTGGCATGGCGGCTAAATTTCTTTTCGGCGGTGACGGGCGCGGCGGCAGTGGCGCTGGTGTACCTGCTATCGGAAACGCTCACCGGGCAGATTTTTCCCGCCGCGGGAACCGGGGCGCGGCGCATGACTGCCATCGTGGCGGCATTCAGTTTCGCCTTTGGACAAACCTTCTGGAGTCAAACCATCATCGCCGAGGTGTACAGTCTGCATGCGCTGTTTGTGGCGGCAATTTTGTGGGCAACCGTGCGCCTTTTTCCCGCCGAAAATGACACCGTGCAAACGCTCACCTTTCGGCACGGAAAATGGCTGGCGCTGCTGTTGGGGCTATCGCTGACACACCACCGCACCAGCGTGCTGCTCATTCCGGCGGTGCTGCTGGCGCTGTGGGTTTCGGGCTGGCGGCGCATTTCGCCCGCCGATGTGCTGAAACTGCTCGCGCTCGGCGCATCACCCGCCGTGCTATACCTTTACCTGCCGCTGATTGCGCCGCACGTGCCATACGCGCAAATTCGGTTGAGCGACAGCCGCACGCTGGTGCTGTATCAAAACACCATCGGCGGATTTTTTTCGCACATTATGGGCGGGGTATTCAATGCCGATGTACGCCCGGCGGCAATTGGCTTCGACCGGCTGGCACAGAGTTTCGGTTTTTTGCGGCAGCAGTTCGGCTGGGTGGGAATTGCGCTGGCGGCAATCGGCATCGTCCGGCTGCGAAAAAACCCGCCGCTGCTGGTGCTGACGGCGCTCGGCGCGACGAGTTTTTGGGCATTCAATCTGGTCTATTTCATCGGCGATATTTATGTGCTGTTCATTCCCGTTTGGCTGATTTTTGCGCTGTGGCTGGCAATCGGTGTGCTGGCCATCGCCGATGTAGCGGCGGAAAAACTGGTGGCGCGCAAACGCGCCCGCGTCGCAGAAAGTCCTGCATTCGGTGCGGGATTTTCAAACCTGAACACCCGAATGCGGCATCTGATGCAATGGCTGATAGTTTCGGTGGGATTGCTGTTGCCGCTGACATTGCTGGCTACGCGATATTCGGCGGTTGACCAGCACCAAAATACCATCGCCCGCGAAGCCTGGCAGGAAATTCTGACGGCAGATTTGCCCGAAAATGCCATCCTGCTGAGCAATGACCGCAACGAGTTGATGCCGATGTGGTATTTTCAATTAGTGGAAAACCGGCGGCGCGATTTGCTGGGGCTGTTTCCGCTGATAACCCCCGCACCGGATGTGCAAAACGTGGGGCGGCTGCTCGACACGGCATTTGCCGGCGGGCGGCCGGTCTTTTTCATCAAGCCGATGGACGGGCTGGGGCTGAAGGCAGATTTTGACCCGCTGCCGCCGCTGCCGCACGCGCAATTGGTGCGCGCCACCCCGGCGAATCTGACTCCGGCGGTATCACTGGCTCGACCGGTGGGCGACGGGTTGAAAATTGTGGGGTACACGCTCACCCGCGCGGAAGATTCGCTGGTGGTGGATGTTTTCTGGCAGGCGGAAAAACCGCTCGCAGAAAATTATACCAGTTTTGTGCATCTGGTCGGCGCGGATGGCACGGGCATCACCCAAAGCGACCATCGCCCCGGCGGCGAGTTTTACCCCAGCCGTCTGTGGCAGCCCGGCGAAATTCTGCGCGACCGGCACACGCTCGCGCTGCCGGGCAATCTGCCCGCCGGGGATGTTTCGCTGGTGGCGGGTATGTATTTCCAGCCGCAGCCGGGCGTCATCCAACCACTGGGAGAGGCGGTGCAATTGACAATTATCAATGAGCAATGAGCAATTTGTTCATTGTTCATTATTCATTGTTCATTGATTCGCCTGCTGTGCCATTTCATCTTCGTGGCGAAGTTCCATCAGCGCCTCGCGGACTTCCTGCATCCAGTCGGCGTGTTCGGTGCGCAGGATGGTTTCGGTGTTTTTCACCAATTTATTGATATTGTCGCGGTATTTCTGTTCTTTGGGCGGCAGTGCCATCCACCATAACCGCACCGCTTCCAAATCGCTAGCGGCTTGATTGTAAATGCTGATGAGCAGGTTATAGCGTTTATATTCCTGATAACTGATGAACGCTGTGACCATCGCGGTGGTTACCACCACCCAAACCTCGCCACCGATTGCCGCCAAAAACGACCCCAACCCGCTAAAACCGTAGATTGCCCACTGCAACATCCGCGACTGGCGACTCCACGCCGAAATTCGGGCGCGGTAGTAATCGCGCTGGTCTTCCAACCGCCACTGAATGTACTCATCGGGTGTCAGGTCGGTAAAACCGTCATCATCCGCCGCGACAGCCCCTTTGGGCGGCAAATCGCCCCGAAAGTGCTCCAATCCGTCCTGACCGGTTTCACTGCTCATCAAATTTGCGCCGATTTGTTTGGCTTTACCCACCAATTTGATGTCGCGGGGAGTGTTCACCGTTTGCTCCGGGCTGTACAAATCAACTTTCATCCGGTAGCGGAAAATTTCGCGTTTCAAGGCTTCTGCCGCACCGCGAAGCTGCACGTAATTTGTGCCTTCCCGAAACTTGTTCGAGGCATTTTGCAGCACACTGATGACAATCGGGGCAAGCACAATCAACGCCCGCAGCACCGATTTCAGCACGGGGGAATCCAGCATATTTTCAAACGGTTCCGGGCTGGAATACAACAGCGCCAGCAGCGTCGCCGACACGCCGAGTGCCAGCACCCAGCCGCGCAAGCGATAAAATCGTCGCTGCGAGCGTTTGGCGTTATAATCGTAGGTGGCAAATTGCTGCCAAATATCCTGCAGCACGGGACTGCGCCGAGTGGTTCGTGGGGTCACAGGCGTCTCCTTTCACGTCCGGAAAAAATCGAAGCGACCATTGATAACAGTTCTGCGGGAGGAAGCGTCAAATCGAATAGCGAGACCATCCCCGATTGCACGATGCGCCGCACCGCGTCTCGGGCGGGGAGCGCGGGATAGCGTGCCGCCACCGCAATTTCATCTGCCAGACGGCCGCTGCCCGCCACGACCATCACCGGGCGGAACGCCGCCACACTCTGCAACACATCTTTCAGCGCGATGCTGCCGCCATTGACCAACAACGTCAGCGATGCCGCGCCTCGCGCCAGAAAATCCGCCAGCGATGACATCAGCGGCACTTCACTACCCCATTCATCCTGTTCCACCAGCACGAAATGCGTGTGATGCGGCTCCAAAATCTCTTCGCCGGAACGATCATCATCCACCGGGGCATGCGCGGGCAAAACGCCGATATACGGCGTCGGGTGAATGGTTTTCGCCAGCGAGCGACCCAGCAGTGCCATCCCGCCGGACGCTGTGCCGCCATCGAGCACGGTGACACCCTGCGCCGCCAAAAACACCGCCAGCGCCGCAAACAATGTTTGCAACCGCTGCTGCGCGATAGCAGACATTTCGCCCGCACCGGATGACAGCACGAACACATTCGCGGGATGTGGCAGGTTCAGCGCGGCGGTAACACTTTCCGGTGCGGTGTTCTGCTCTGCCCGTACCGCCCACGCGCGCTGTTGTTCAGAAAAAACAATTTCGAATGGTTCTAAAGTACCTGCGTCCATAGTACTATTGTATTACATTGACATAAGTTCGTCAAGTCAAAGTTATGTTAATTTAGGTCGATACGGCATTTTGGGGTTATCGTGGGTTCATTTCAGTTTGGGGGCGAACCTGACGACACACATCGACATCCTTGTCA
>JANTHQ010000046.1 GCA_024762375.1 Anaerolineaceae bacterium | reverse complement strand
CCTTTTGTTCCCCCTCCCCCGTTTTGGGGGAGGGGGTTAGGGGGAGGGGGCAAAATTTCGTGTTCCGAAACGTCAATCTGTGTCAAATTCTATACTGCGCAAAGTGACTCTTTCATTAAATACAACGAGCGTTATTAAACCAAAAATGATGGCAATGTGCAAATACATGCCCTGAACATAAAGGTTATCAAACAGGTTGTGGGTGTGTAAATAGGCGAAAATGCCGATGCTACCGACCACTATCGCCCGGCGAAAACCGTCGGTGCGGCGCAGCCCCCACAGCCCAAACCCGATGACCCACAGCCACATCGCCGCATACCCCAGCACACCGACCAACCCCGCTTCCGCGCCGATGTTCAGCAGGTAATTGTGAGCGTGCCCCAGCGCGTCCGTCCACCGCCCGACAGCATACGCGCCATACACGGCGGCGTAATTGCCGAACCCCACCCCGAACCACAGATGGTCGCGCCACATGCCACGCGCCGCCTGCCAGTGTGCCAGCCGCTCGATGGTGGCGAAATTGGCATCGGTGATGGTGATGGTAGAAACATCGGATACGCCGATATACGGCAGCGCATCGGCGAATCGCTGTAAAATACTCGCCGGAATGAGCGCCAGCCCGCCCATCGAAACGAACAGCGCGCCGCCGATGAACGCCAGCGCAGCCGCAACCAGCCATCGCCCGCCCATCAGCAGGATGGTGACGGCGGCGGCAACGGCGAAACCCAGCATTCCCCCGCGCGATTGGCTGGCAAACAACCCCGCCAGCAAAATTACCAGCGCCCCCCCCGACAGCCCCAGCCAAAAGAGCGCATCCCCTTTTTTGCGGCGAAATTCATCCAGCGCCCACAAACTCACCGCCAGTGCCAACGGCGACACCAGCCCCAGATACCCGGCAAACGGATTCGGCTGGCGAAATGTGCCGTATGCCCGCAGAAATTTCCCGCCGAAGAGCAGAAATCCTTCCGGCCCCACTTTAAAAACGAACTGATACAGTCCGACTGCCGCTTCTGCCACTCCCGCCAGCAAAAGCGCACCGACCAACCAGCGGGCGTCATCGGCAGAGAAATTTCCGGCGATGAACAGATAAAGCGCCAGCATTTCCAGCCATTTGGTGGTTTCAGACAGGGTGGCGGAAAACGAGAGCGCGCCCAGCCAACTGACGGCAATCGCCGCCAGAAAAACGAGCAGCGGGTACAGCAGCGGCGGGTGGGGAATGACAATTTCTCGCCGCGCAGCCATCTGCATCAGCCACACGCCGAGCATCAGTGCCAGCAGTCCTTCCATCACCCCCACATTCGCCCCGCCGATGCTCACTTGAAAAAGCGAACTGAACGGAATGGCGAAAATCAGCGCGTACAACCCCAGTTTTGGACGCACCAGCACCACCGTCACCCCGATAGCACCTGCCAGCGCCACCGCCGCCAATTTCAGTGGCAGCACCGCCAGCGCCAGTGCAATCGCCGCGATGACAGCGGGCAATAGCAGGGTTTTCGGTTGGAAAATTGTTTGATGGGTAAACATTTTTATGTGCGCCGGTTAATTGGTTATTGGAGATTGGAGCCAATAACCAACCGCCAATCAACCAATTATCCGATGTTCAACCGGCGTGCGAAATCGGGAATGGTTTTGCGCAAGCCTTCATCCAGCGAGACTTTCGGTTCCCAGCCCAGAACGCGGCGGGCTTTGCTGATATCCGGCTTGCGGACTTTGGGGTCGTCTTTGGTGCGTTCGTCTTTCGGCTGCACCATAATGATTTCCGATGAACTTTCGGTTACTTCCACCACTTTTTGGGCAAATTGCAGAATGGTCATTTCCACCGGATTGCCGATATTGACCGGATAGACCTCATCAGAATGCCACAGGCGGTAGATGCCTTCCACTAAATCGCTGACATAACAGAACGAGCGCGTTTGCGAGCCGTCGCCATACACGGTGAGGGGTTTGCCGGTGAGCGCCTGCGCGATGAAATTGGGCACAACTCGCCCGTCGCCGAGCCGCATACGGGGGCCATAGGTGTTAAAAATGCGCACGATGCGGGTGTCCACACCGTGATAGCGATGGTACGCCATGGTCAGGGCTTCGGCGAACCGTTTGGCTTCGTCGTACACCCCGCGCGGGCCGATGGGATTGACGTTGCCCCAATAATCTTCGGTTTGGGGGTGAACCAGCGGGTCGCCATAGGCTTCGGAGGTGGAAGCGAGCAGGAAACGCGCACCCTTTGCTTTCGCCAAACCGAGCGCTTTGTGTGTGCCCAATGCGCCGACTTTCATCGTCTGGATGGGCAATTCCAAATAATCAATCGGGCTGGCAGGCGATGCGAAATGCAGGATGGCATCCAAATCGCCTTCAACATAAATATATTCGGTTACATCGTGTTGGATAAATTTGAAGTTGGGATTACCCGCCAGATGGGCGATGTTATCGGTGGAACCGGTGATGAGATTGTCCATCGCAATGACGGTATGTCCTTCAGCCAGAAAACGGTCGCACAGGTGCGAACCGAGAAAGCCCGCGCCGCCGGTGATGAGTACACGCATAAAATTTCTCCTTGTTGCGGTGTTAATTGTTTGTCTCTGTGGAAATTATAATTCAATCATCCGATTGGAGCAATGCGACAGCAAAAAAATATCAACGTTAAATTTATTTAACAGACTCTTAACCTTTTTTTAACAGACACTTAACCTACCCTTTACAATCCATGCCTATGATGCAACTGGTTTTGAAAAACAAATTAAAGGAGAAAATAAGTTTATGCCTATCAAAAAAACCATTGCGGTATTCATCAGCTTGATTATTGCTACCATAGTGATAACCGGCTGCGGTTCGAGCCAGTCCACCGCCACCAAAGCACCATCAAGCAATACCGGCAGCGCCCCCACTGCCACCAAAGCACCATCAAACAACACCGGCAGCGCTCCCACTGCCACCAAAGCACCAGCAAACAACACCGGCAGCGCCCCTATCACTCTCAATGGTGCGGGCGCGACCTTCCCGCTGCCGGTTTACACCGAGTGGATCCAGATGTATAAATCCGTCCAACCCGATGTCACCCTCAATTATCAAGGCATCGGCTCCGGGGGCGGCCAAAAAGCCATCCTCGATGGCACCGTCGATTTCGCCGGCTCCGACTCCCTCCTCAAAGACGAACAGTATCAACAAATGCCCGACCTGCAAATGCTCCCCATGCTCGCCGGCGCAGTCGTTCCCATCTTCAATATCGATGGCGTTGATAATCTCGTCCTTGATGGACAAACCCTCGTTGACATCTATATGGCGAAAATTACCAGATGGAACGACCCCGCCATCGCCGCACTCAACCCCGGCGTTACCCTCCCCGATGAACCCATCGTCGTCGCCCACCGCTCCGATGGTTCCGGCACCACCGAAATCTTCACCTCTTACCTCGGCGCGGTCAGCAAAGAATGGACCGATAACGTCGGCGTCGGGAAAGCCGTCGAGTGGCCCGCAGATGCATCCGGTCAGGGTATCGGCGGAAAAGGCAATCCCGGTGTCGCCCAAGCCGTCCAATCCACCCCCTTCTCCATCGGATACGTCGAACTCGCTTACGCCAAATCCAACAATATCCCCTTCGCCGATATGATCAACGCCGCCGGGAACCAAGTTACCGCCAATGCCGACACCATGAAAGACGCGATGGCCGCCTTCGCCAATTCCTTCAGCGAACGCCTCACCACCAAAATCGTCAACGCGCCCGGTAAAAACTCCTGGCCCATTATGGGATACACCTACCTCGTCATCCATATGAAAAATACCGACTGCGACAAAACCGCCGCCCTCCTCGATTACATCCAATGGGCCATCTCCGATGACGCCGCCGCTCAAAAAGCCGCCGACCTCGGTTATGCCACCCTCCCAGACGCCGTCCGCACTCTCGTAATCAACAAACTCCACGAAGTCACCTGCAACGGCCAACCCGTGCTATAACCAACTTTCGGGCACATTGGCGTGGGAATCCCATCGAAAACACGGGATTCCCACGTATCTATTTCACACAGGGACAGAAATGGCAATCAACGAAATGAAAAAAACAATCGGCATCAGCACAACAAAAGAACGATTTCCATACCAAAAGAAACTGGCAACGTGGCTTCAACATGGCGATAGAATTTGGTCGTTGCTGCTGTGGTTGTCGGGTTTACTGGTGGTGATACTGGTGGCATGGATTGGTTGGCGATTATGGATTGAATCCGCGCCATCGAGAGCCGAATTCGGCTGGGAGTTTATCTCTCCATGGGCAAAAGCCTCGTGGAACCCCGCGCTGGACAAATTTCAGGCGTGGCCCTCAATTTACGGCTCAATCGTCACCTCGGTCATCGCCATATTTTTAGCCGTGCCGTTCAGCGTCGGCATCGCCATATTTTTGGCAGAATTGTCGCCGCCCAATTTACGGGCTCCATTGAATTATATGGTTGAAATGCTGGCTGCCATCCCCAGTGTCGTTTACGGTTTATGGGGAATCTATGTTTTTCTGCCACTGGTGGTCGTGCCCATCGGGCAATCCATCGAAGCGACACTGGGGCAGATACCCGGTTTGGCAATTGTTGCCGGGGGGCACATCCCGGTATCGGGATTGAGCCGGTTGGCAGCCGCGCTGATTTTAACCATTATGATTACCCCCACCATTGCTGCCGTCAGCCGCGATGTGCTGCTGGCAATTCCCAACAGCCAGCGAGAAGCCTCTGCGGCACTGGGCGCAACCCAATGGGAAACCATCTGGAAAGTGCTCATTCCCAACGGACTTTCCGGCATTTTGGGTGCGGTTATTCTGGGTTTTGGACGCGCCATCGGCGAAACTATGGCGGTGACGATGGTCATTGGCAACACCACCGGCGGCGGGTATTCCATCCTCAAACCGGGATACACTATGGCAAGCATCATTGCCAACGAATTTGCCGAAGCCGTTGATGCGCTGCACACCTCGGCGTTAATTGAAATCGGTATCGTATTATTCTTTCTCACGCTCATACTCAACGCCATCGCCCGCTGGCTGGTTTGGCGTGTCAAAAAACAAGTGATGGGGAATTAAAATGGCTCAAGATATATTTTCACAAGTCAATTTACAGCGCGTTTATCGCCGGCGGAGGCTCACCAACAAAATTATGTTGGGGTTGACCGGACTGATGCTCGTTTTGGCACTGATTCCGCTGATTTGGATTATCGTTTATGTGCTCATCAAAGGCGGACGACACATCAATCTCGATTTTTTCATCCATTTGCCCCAGCCGATGGGCACAACCGGTGGCGGCATTTTGCACGCCATCGAAGGCTCGCTGGTGATGGTCGTGCTCGCGTCGGTGTTTTCCATTCCGCCCGCACTGCTGGCGGCTTTTTACCTGACCACTCACGAAAGTACCCCGCTGGCAAGTGCCATCCGCTTTTCCACCGATTTGCTGGCCGGGGTTCCGTCCATCACGGTTGGTCTGTTTGGTTATGCGGTAATCGTGTTGGCACAAAAGCACTACTCGGCACTCGCCGGCGGGGTGGTGCTGGCGATTATCATGCTGCCGGTGGTCATCCGTTCGGCGGAAGAAATGCTGAAACTGGTGCCGCCCGATTTGCGAGCCGGGTCGCTGGCACTGGGCGCGCCCGAATGGAAAACCGCCATCAAAGTGGTACTGCCCGCCGCCGCCGAAGGCATCATCACCGGCATCATGCTGGGGGTGGCGCGTGCCACCGGCGAAACCGCCCCACTGCTGTTCACCGCGCTGGGCAACGATAATTATGAAATCGGCAAAATGATAAAACAGGGCATCGAACACAATCAAAGCATTTTTGATGTGCTGGGGCGCATTTTCGAGCAGCCGGCGGATGCACTGCCGCTAACTTTGTGGAAATATGCCCAGCAACCGTATCCCGAGCGGGTCGAACAATCGTGGGCGGTGGCGCTGGTTTTGATGCTCTTTGTGTTGTCGCTCAACATTTTGGCGCGGGTATGGATTGCCCGCCGCCGCAGCGCACTGCAATAATGGTCAAAAAGGAATTTAAGCATGCAAACGCAAACTTTAACCAGAAAAATAGAAACCGAAAATCTTTCCGTTTTTTACGGTTCGTTCAAAGCAATTTCCGATGTGTCGGTGGAGATTTATGAAAACAACGTCACCGCGCTCATCGGCCCATCCGGTTGTGGAAAATCAACATTTCTGCGGTCACTCAACCGTCTGAATGACCTCGTGCCGAAAACCGCTGTCGCCGGAAAAGTGCTGCTGGACGACACCGATATTTACGCCCCCAGTCAAGATGTGGTTGATATTCGGCGGCGGGTGGGCATCGTTTTTCAGCGTCCCAACCCCTTCCCGATGAGTATTTTCGATAATGTGGCATACGGCCCCCGATTGTACGGCATCAAAAAGAAATCCGTTCTCGCCGAAATTGTCGAAGAAAGTCTGCGCGGGGCGGCACTGTGGGATGAGGTGAAAGATAAACTGGACAAATCCGGGCTGGCGTTATCCGGCGGGCAGCAGCAGCGATTGTGCATCGCCCGCACCATCGCCATCGAACCGGAAGTGATTCTGATGGACGAGCCTGCCTCGGCGCTAGACCCCATCGCCACGTTGCGCATCGAAGAACTCATCCGCAAACTGCGAGAACGGTTCACCATCGTCATCGTCACCCATAACATGCAGCAAGCGGCGCGCGTTTCAGATTACACGGCATTTTTCAACATGGGCGACGACCGCGCCGGTTATTTGGTTGAATTCGATGAAACGGATAGAATCTTCACCAATCCGCAACAAAAACTTACTGAGGAATACATCACCGGGAGGTTTGGGTAAAATGGCAAAAAAGAAAGTGCTGGTTTTGTGTACCGGCAATTCCTGCCGCAGCCAAATGGCAGAAGGGCTCATCAATGCCCGGCTGGGCGATAAATTTCGCGCCGTTTCGGCGGGTACGAACCCCAGCGGCTATGTGCATCCCAAAGCCATCGCAGCGATGGCGGAACTTGGCATTGACATCAGCGGCGGGCGGTCGAAAAATGCCAATGAGTTTTTCGGGCGGTATTTCGATTATGTCATCACCGTGTGCGACGACGCGAAAGAGAACTGCCCCGTTTGGCTGGGAAATGCCGGGTTGAAAACCCACATCGGTTTTGTTGACCCCGCCGACGCCACCGGCACAGACGATGAAATTATGGCAGTCTTTCGCACCGTGCGCGACCAAATCGCCGACCGCGTGCTCGGTTTTTTAGCCGGAAATTAGGCGGTGGTCATTGGTCATTGGTCATTCGTCCACCGCTGACCGCTGATTGCTGACCGCTGAACACTGAAAACTAACCTGAAACGAGAAGAATCATGACTCCAACTCGAGCAGAATTTGAAAATGAACTAAATGCTATCCGAAGTAACGTAACCCGTATGGCACTACTGGTAAACACTGCCATCAAAAAAGCGATGCAGGCGTTGGAAACCCGCGACGAGAATCTGGCGCGGCAAATCATCGCCGATGACCGGCACATCAACGACCTGCGCTTCCAAATCGAAGCCGACGCGCTGGCGACCATCGCCCGGCAACAGCCCGTCGCCGGCGATTTGCGGCTCATCATCGCGGTGATGACCATTGTGCCGGAATTGGAACGGATGGCAGACCACGCCGCCGGTATCGCCAAAATTGCCATCGAAATGGGCAAAGAGCCGCCGCTCAAACCGCTGATTGACCTGCCGCGAATGGCGGCCATCGCGCAAGAAATGCTCACCGACAGTATGCGGGCGTTCAACGCGGTGGATACCGCCGCCGCAAAACATATCATCGCCCGCGATGACGAAGTGGATGCGCTGTATGAACAGGTTTTCCGCGAATTGGTTTCGTTTATGATTGAAGACCCGCACACCGTCACCCGCGCCATGTACCTGCTGTTCATCGGGCATAATTTGGAACGTATCGCCGACCGGGTAACCAACATTTGCGAACGGGTGGTTTTTCTGGCAGAGGGTAAAATTGAGGAAACCCCCGGCAATGATTCGGCAATTTCGCTGGCAGATTAACCTGCCATACAGCCACAGCCGGTCAACACCCATTTTTGACCGGCTGTTTTTTTTAATGGGGTTGCATTTCCACGCCTTTTCGGTTATCATGCACTAAACACAATCGCAACCTTCGCTCTCACAATCCATCCCGGAGCACAGATGGCTTTTCCAGCGCATGCACCGACCGAAGAACGTAACCTAGCGTTCATCATCGCTCTGAACAACGTTGCCGCCGCACTGCAAAAATCGGCGCGAACCGAAACCGCTGTTTTCGATGCATTTAAAACCCAACTGCATACATTGAATGTCACCGCCAGTATTTCCATGCTCACTGTTGATGGCTCGTTTACCATCAAAGCCGTCTGTCTGCCCGGCGATATTCAGCACCGGCTGGAAAAAATTGCCGGCATCCGCATCAATGGGTTCCGCCATTCTGCCGATATCCCCCCTTACCCCACCGTACTGCAAAAACAAAACACAGTTTTCCTCGAAAATAACAACGGCTTAATTGCCGATTTGGTGCCGAAACCGCTGCAATTTGTCGCCAAAAGCGCCCTGAAATTTCTGGGCAACCACAAAGCCATCTTTGCCCCAGTCACCATCGAGGACAAAGTTGTTGGCGTGGTGAACATCGCGCACCCGAACCTGACCGAGAAAGAAGTACCTGCCGTCACCGCCTTTGCCAACCAACTGAGTACCGCGCTGGAGAATGCCCGCCTCATCCAAACTTTACAGGCAGAAATTGCGCGCCGCAAACAAACAGAAACGTGGCTTTTGGCCAGCGAACGCCGGTACCGCATGTTGATAGAGCATGCACCGGTTGCGATAGCCATTCACGATGGCGAAATTATGCGCTTCGTCAATCCGGCACTCAAAAAAATGTTGAACATTGAACGAGATTCGGATGTGGTGGGACATTCCATTTGGAAATTCATTGCGTCGCAATCAACACCGAAAGCCGCAGAGCGCATCAAAGAAGTTGTGCATCAGGGATTGTCTGTGCCACCGATGGAAGAACAGTTTGTCGCACCCGATGGTAAAATCATCGAAGTTGAAGCCATCGGTGCGCCCGTTGTTTTCGAAGGGAGAGCCGCGTCGCTGGTGGTTTTTCACGAATTATCGCTGCAAAAGCAAGCCCAAAGACAGCTCGAACATCGGTTGTCGCAGTTAACCCTGCTGAACGAAATCGGGCGCGAAATTTCGACCATGCTCAATCTCAACCAGCTTTTTGCGCGCACCACACACCTCATCCACCAAAAATTCGGCTATCATCACGTCGCTATTTTTACCCGCGATGACGGGGCGGAAGCCATGGTGATGCAGGCGCGCGCCGGCGGTTATGCCGCACTGTTCCCCCCAAACCACACCCTCAAATTTTCCAGCGGCATGGTCGGCTGGGTAGCCACCCACAATCAAACGCGCGTGGCGAATGATGTGTCGCAAGAGCCGCATTATTTGAACCCCTTCCCCGACCAGCCGCAAATCCGTACCCGGTCCGAATTGACCATCCCACTGGCCGTGAGCGGTGTGGTCGAAGGCGTGCTCGACATTCAAAGCCCAAGACTAAACGCGTTCGACGAAGAGCAGGTTATGGTACTCGAAACGCTGGCGCAGCAACTTTCTGCCGCCATTGAAAACGCACGGTTTTTTGATGCCACCGCCGCCGAATTGGCCGAACGCCGCCGCGCCGAAATGGAACTGCGCCGCACCAACCGGCAATTGCATTTGCTGAACAAAATCATCAGTGTGACCGCCACATCCCCCAAACTGTCGGATGCGCTGA
>JANTHQ010000045.1 GCA_024762375.1 Anaerolineaceae bacterium | reverse complement strand
GGGCGGGTGCTGCTGCCCGGTTTCATCCCGGAAACGGATAAATCCGCGCTGTTGAGCGGTGCGACCGCATATCTGTTTCCATCGCTGTATGAGGGGTTCGGTTTGCCCGTGCTGGAAGCGATGGTCTGCGGCACGCCGGTGCTGGCGGCAAACAGTTCATCGCTGCCGGAAATTGCCGGGGATGCTGCGCTGCCGGTCAACCCGCTCGATGCGGATGCCATCGCCGCCGGTATGCGCCGCCTGCTCACCGACCCCGCCCTGCGCCAATCGCTGGTTGCCAAAGGGTTTCGGCGGGCACGACAGTTTTCATGGCAGAAAACCGGCGCGGAAATCTGGCAAATTCTGCTGGAGGCGGCACAGTGAGCAATGCAATTCTACCCACAAATGCGAAAATTCTGGTGGTGAAATTGGCAGATTTGGGCGATGTGCTGACCGCCACCCCTGCCCTGCGCGCGCTGCGCCATCGCTATCCGCACGCCGAAATTGATGTGCTGTTGACCCGGCACACCGTCGCCGCACTGGAACATTCGCCGCTGGTGGATAATCTCATCCCCAGCGACAATTTTCGCTTTTTTGCCCTGCGCGATGCGCTGAAACCCGTGCTGGCAGCGGAAGTATGGCACACCCTGCGTCAAATTCGGCAGAAAAAATATGATGCAGTGGTGATTCTGCACCATCTGACCACCCGCGCCGGGGCGGCAAAATATGCTGCCATCGCCCGCGCCGGTCGGGCAAAAATTGTGGCGGGGCTGCGTCCCCCCGGCAATCGGGGGCGATTTCTCTCCCACACCGTGCCCGATGACGGGTTCGGTGTGCGGCACGAAATTGATTACTGGCTGGCGGTGGTCGGGCGGCTGGATGCGGCGAGCGATGACCGCGAAATGTCGCTGGCAGTTTCGCCCGCTGATGAGCAGTGGGCGGCGGAAACCATCCGCACCGTTGCCGAAAATCGCCCGCTGGCGGTCATCCATCCCGGTTCGGGCGGGTTCAGCACCGGGCGGCGCTGGGCGGCGGAAAATTTCGCCGCGGTGGCAGATGCGCTCATCGAGCGCGGGCTGACGGTGGCGCTGGTCGGCACGCCCGCCGACGGCACGGATGCGGTGCAGGCGGCAATGGCGGGCAAGCCGGTCAATCTGACGGGCAAAACCACTCTGCACCAACTGGCGGCACTTTTGCGCCGCGCCTCGCTGTTCATCGGCGGCGATTCGGGGGTAACGCATATCGCTGCTGCATCGGGCGTGCCGCTGGTTTCCATTTTTGGACCCACCAATGCCGATGCGTGGGGCGCGCGCGGCGAAAAACGGGTGGTGCTCCGCGCCGAACTTCCGTGCGCACCGTGCGCGTATGTCGGGCACAGCGTCGGGCTACGGCACGGCTGCCCGGCGAAAACCTGCCTGAAATTGATAACCCCCGCGCAGGTGACGCGCGCCGCCTTCGCCCTGCTGGATGGCAAATCGCCGGAAACGGAAAACTTCCCCGCCCCCGCACCGCTGCCCTTCCCCACCGCCACCATTTTAGGGGTGCGATTGCACGCCGTCACCACCACCGATGTGCATGCGCAAATCGAATCGTTCATCGCTGCCGGCACACCGCATCAAATCTGCACGGTCAATCCCGAATTTGTGGTGGCGGCACAGCGCGATTTGGTTTTTCGGCGAATCATCAACCGCGCCGCGCTGGCGTTCGCCGATGGCACCGGGCTGCTGAAAGCGTCGCGCTGGCTCGGCGAAACGCCACTGCCGGAACGCATCGCCGGGGTGGACACGGTCGAAACGCTGGCGAAACTTTCGGCGGAAAAGGGGTATCGCCTCTATTTTCTGGGAGCGATGCCCGGTGTGGCAGAAAAAGCCATCGCCGCGCTGAAAACACGCTATCCGAAAATGGTGGCGGTCGGTGCGTTTGCCGGGTCGCCCCGAGCAGAAGATGAGGATGCCATTGTGGCACGCATTCGCGCCGTCCAACCTGATGTCGTGCTGGTGGCGTATGGCGCACCCAAACAGGATAAATGGATTGCGCGGAACATGTACCGCCTGCCCGCCGCCGTGCTGATGGGTGTCGGCGGGGCGTTCGATTTTATCGCCGGAGAAACGCCGCGTGCGCCGCTATGGATGCAGCGCATCGGGTTGGAATGGCTGCACCGATTCGCGCATCAACCGTGGCGCTGGCGGCGAATGTGGCACGCCGTGCCGCATTTTATGTGGTTGGTTTTGAAAGAAAAATACAGGAGAAAAAATGATAGTCAATTCACACGCAGATAGTATGGCGCAAGCCGTGGCAGAAGAAAATCCGCACGCGATGGCGCGCTGCACCAAAACGGTGGTAGAAGCCACCCGCCAATTGATTGCCAGCAACCAGTGGGACGATATCGCTGAACTGGCAACCAGCGTGGATGCAGTGCTGGCCGCCGCGCGCGAAAAGGGGTATTTGCCCACACCGGAAATGGTGTTGATGGCAGACCTCGCCCAGCAAGCGTTTGCCGTGCTGCAATTTGTGGCGCACACACAGGGCGAGCGGCACAACGGCAATTTTATCGCCGCCCGCCGCCAAGCCGACCGCCTCGACAAAATGACCGACGGGCAACTCGATTTGTCGTCGCTGGTGGAGCTGGTTCCGGAAGCCGATGCAAACGACGACCCGCACACCAAATTTTCACTGCACTGACCCGACGCTGCCGACCGACATCACCGCCTGTCCGGTTCGCAGTCCATCTTCCTGCAGAAAAAACCGCCGCGACCCACTTCGCACGCGATAAACGAATTGCGCCGCGCCCCCCTGCCCCACCGTTGTCCAGCAGCGCTCGACCGCATCAATTTCCAGCACAGCACCGTTCGCTTTGATTTTCGCCGGAAAAACGTGGTGCCGCCGCGCCAAAAATTCGCACAGATTGGCCGTTCATTCCTACACCTCATCCCAGATGGCATTCAGGTTAAACGCATCACTCAGCGTCTCGGCTGGGGTACTTTCCCCACCAACAACTTTGAAATTGCGCTCGCCCGTGCCCGGCGACATCAAGGCGGGCATTCCGCTCGATGCGGCGCCCGTCTGACCGGAATTGACCACGATTACCGGCGGATACTGTCCCATTTGCTGACGGTACTGCGATTGCTGCGCTTCGTTTCGGCGCAACGCATAAAGCATGATGAACGTGGTCGGAACCGTTGCCAGCAGCCCGAAAATAACGCCGATGATGACCGCCATTGCGTCCGCGCTCATTCGCAGGGCGATTGTCACCCCCGCCGCAACGGCAAACAGCCCCAGAAAAATGAAGATTGCTCGTTTCATACCGCCTCCAATCATTTGATTAATTTCAGTTGCGTGCCGAACAACCGGCGCAGCGGATGCCGCTTCGGCGAAACGCGCCGACGCCCGTCTGTGCCGGTGGCGGCCAGCGCGACCGGCGTTTCTTCGGCCAGCCAGCGGCGCGAATGCCGTTCGCCGCCGCGCATCCGGTTGACGACTTGCTGTGCCTCGAGTGGACTGATGTATGCCGCTTGAAAGCGCCGAACACGCCCTTTCGCCACCAGCAGAAAATCGCCGCGTCCCATCAACTTTTCAGCACCGGTGCCGCTGATTCCCGCCGCAACTTTCGCATCATCCGGGCTGGATACACTGCCAACCAGTCGCACCGGGAAGTTACTTTTCGTCAAACTCCCGATAGAGGCCGCCAGTGGCTTTTGGGTGCATGCCACCAAATGAATGCCCGCACTGCGCCCGCGCTGCGTCAACCGGGTCAACAAACGTCCCATCGCATTTCCACCCTGCTCCATCAGGTCTGCCACCTCATCGATGAAAACCACGACTCGCGGTTCGCTGATTCCCTCACGGTCGCGGCGAACCATTTCATCCACCAAGTCTCCCAGCAGAAACACGGCTTGGTGTACTTCTCGAACCACCGGACGGAGCATATGCGGCAAATTAGCCAACGGGCCGAAACCGCCACCCTTCGGGTCAATCATCACCAGTTGCACCTCGCCGAGGCGATTGTTCATCGCCAGACTGAGTGCCATCGACTGTGCCAGCGCTGTTTTCCCGGAACCGGTTGTGCCCGCAACCAGCACGTGCGCAACTTCCGGCGACGGCAGGCGCAGCAAGAGCGGTGTGCCACCATCATCCAAGCCCAATAGCGCAGATTGGCGCGGGAGTTCCGGCAACTGTGCCAGCAGCGGCAGCAATCGGACGGGGCGCGCATCGGCGCGGGGAACCTCTACGTGAACTGTCGGGCCCTCGCGACTCACGCGAACAGCGCCCGCGCCCAATCGCAGCGCAAATTCTTCGGAGAGTTTCACGATGGCGGCAACTTTGCTCCCCAGTGCCGGCGTAACCTCATACCGAATCCATCGCGGCGTGACAGTGCCGCCGGTCACTTTTCCCGGCACTCGGTGGGTTTGCAGCACCATCTCAATTTGATCCGCTTGGATGTTGAGAATTTGGTTCAT
This sequence comes from Anaerolineaceae bacterium, assembly GCA_024762375.1. Taxonomy (GTDB): domain Bacteria; phylum Chloroflexota; class Anaerolineae; order 4572-78; family 4572-78; genus JANTHQ01. The sequence continues at coordinate 5,388 of JANTHQ010000045.1, read as the reverse complement.
TGTGCTTTCCACAGTCGCCTCTTTTTTCAATCCGAATGACATCACCAAAACAAGTGTTCTAATTGAAAGTATACAAAACATTTGTTCTATTGTCAAGTTTCGGTAGGTTCCGATTCTATCAGTTTTTGGGGAGTGAGTTGATTCGTGTTGGGGTGGTGGATGAGGAGGAGACTATGGCTACACCAGCGATATCAGATAATCCGCAACGGCTTGTTCCATCGTGAGGTGTCCGGACAAAACCGGTGTTTCATAGTGTTTGGTCCAAACGTACAGCAGCGAGCGGGCACTGCGCAATTCCGAAAGCATCACCTGAACGAGGGGCCCGCCCTCGGCCAGAAAACCGGTTTGCGAAAAATCGCGCTCTGCTTGCCGAAGATCATACGTTACCCGGCGAATCTCGGCGTGCCAGCCGTTTCGGTTCCAGGTGACTCGACCGTATGCGGCCCGCGTGTCGCCGTCGAACGGTAATCCAACCGAACCGACGTTTGCGACCAGCGTTTCATCAATGCGGCGAATGAGCGGGCGATGGGTGTGCCCGACGCAAAACGCCGCCGGCGCGGGCTGAATTTGGTCGCGGAGGGTGCTGTCCGTCGTTTCCGGGTAGATGCCGTCGCGATTGCCCCGCATCGAAGCGTGAACAACCCGCAATTCATTGCCGGTATCCACAAAAAGCGACTGCGCAAACGGAAGTTTCAGCGAGTCTGCTGCACGAATCAGTTTTTTTGCTGTCCAGTAAATCGGTCGGTAGAAATCGTAGTGGCGCGGCTCGATGGGGTTTTGGCGGGAATTCTGCAATTCTCGAATAAGTTTCAGAACAAAATCCTCGTGATTTCCTCCGAGCAACAGCCAGCCGGTGGATCGCTCTTTTTCTTTCACAAATTGCAGGCATTCTGCGGGGCGTGGACCGCGATTGACAATGTCGCCGGCCACGATTACTTTGTCGGGGTTCCAGTGCTCAATGTCGGCAGCGACAGCTTGCAGTGCAATTAAGTTTGCATGAATGTCGGCAATTACGGCTACTTTCACGACGCTTGTCTCCCAAAGAAAAACACCCGCCGCGATTTTCGGGCGGGCTTTAAGTATAGTTTTGCGGTTGGGTCGTGTCAAATTCAGCCACACCGATGGCTTGCTATCGGTTTTCCGGGTTTCTCAATTGTCACACCAAAAGATGCCACACCTGCGCCACGAAAAACGTCAGCACAAATCCCATCACAACGGGCAGCAACGCCGAAATGGTTGTCCATTTCAAACTTCCGGTTTCTTTGTAAATTGTGTAAATTGTGGTGCTGCACGGATTGTGTACCAAACTGAACAGCATCAGATTCACGGCCGTGAGCAGCGTCCAGTTCCCGGCTTGCAAAAGCGCAGCGGTATCGCCCAGTGATTGCGTTTCAAACAGCACCCCGCGGCCCGCGCCGCCGGAGCCGAGCACCAGTGTGGTCAGCATCAATATGGTTGGGATGACGATTTCGTTTGCGGGAATGGCGACCACATACGCCAGCAAAATGATGCCATTCAACCCTACCAACAACCCAAGCGGGTTGAGCCAATCGATGAAATACTGCGCCAAAACAGCATCTCCAATAGTGATGTTGCTGATGAGCCAGATGACTGCGCCCGCTGGTGCAGCGAACACCACCGCCCGCCACAACACAATCAGCGTTCGGTCGATGACGGATGTATAAATCGTTTGCCAAATACGCGGCGGCCGATATGGCGGCAATTCCAAACTGAAAGTGGAAACCTCCCCTTTCAGAATGGTCCGCGACAGCCCCCACGAAACAGCAAAACTGAAAAACACCCCCAGCACCGCGATTCCAACCACGGCCATCGCCGAAATCAGCCCGGCCCACTGCGCAGAAACCAATCCGCCGATGAAAATGGTGGCGATGAGAATTTGCGTGGGCCAACGGCCATTACACAGCGAAAAATTATTGGTGATGATGGCAATCAACCGTTCACGCGGCGAATCGATGATGCGGGTGGCTACGACACCCGCCGCGTTACACCCAAACCCCATCGACATGCTGAGCGCTTGCTTGCCGTGTGCACCCACTTTTTTGAACACGTTGTCCAAATTGAACGCGACGCGCGGCAGATAACCAAAATCTTCCAGCAGGGTAAACAGCGGGAAGAAAATCGCCATGGGTGGCAGCATCACACTGATGACCCACGCGGTTGCGAGATAGATGCCATCAATCAGCAAGCCGCTGAGCCACCACGGCAGATTGATGTCCGCCGCCAGCGTTTTCAGCAATGGATGACCGTTATCCAACAGCAACCATGCCAAAAATTGCGACGGGTAATTTGCGCCGGAGATGGTTAGCCAAAAAACAATCATCAGCAACAATAACATCAGCGGAAAACCCCACACCCGGCTGGTGACCAAACGGTCAATCGTGCGGTCCAAATCGAAGCGCGGTGGTTTTTCCGGATATGAAACCGCACGATCCGCGATTCGGGCGGCATCGGTGTAAATGGCTTCCATCAAATGGTCGTGAAAATTGCTGCCAATGTCCCATCGAAGTTTTTCTGCGGTAGACAGGATCGATTCAATTTTTTCCGGGTCCGTTGGTGTTGTCATGCTACCTCCAGCGGCATATCAATCGAGTTCACCCGTTCCGTTGAGCCGATACTCAAATCGCCCAATTCGCCCCGTTTGACGGCTTCAATGATGCGCCGGTCGCCGTCAAGCAATCGCAGGGCAACCCAGCGGGCATTCGGCAGGCCGGGAAATGCCTGCTCAATTTCGGCGACCAGTTGCTGAATTGCTTTTTTGAGGGCCGGTGGTTCATTTTGGATGCGATGCGGCTTGCCCACCACCTTTCCGGTGGCCACTTCGTGAATCGCTTGCAGCAATTCGGGAATACCTTCGTGAGACCGAGCCGCCGTCGGGACAACCGGCACACCGAGGTCTCTCGCCAGCCGCCGTTCGTCCACTGTCAAATTATGACGCCGGGCTTCGTCGATTAAGTTCAGAGCTACCACCGCCCGGTTTGTAATTTCCAAAACCTGCAAAACCAAATTCAAGTTTCGTTCCAACCGAGTTGCATCGGTAACAATCACCGTCACATCCGGCTGGCCAAAAAGAATAAAATCGCGAGCCACTTCTTCATCCAAACTGGTTGACAGCAGCGAATATGTACCGGGCAAATCAACAATTTTGTAGCGACTGCCGCCATATTCAAATCCACCCTCCGCACGGGTGACGGTTTTGCCGGGCCAGTTACCGGTATGCTGATGCAAGCCGGTCAGGGCATTAAAAATCGTGCTCTTGCCTGTGTTCGGATTTCCCGCAAGGGCGACAACGTAATCCCAATCGTCCATATTAATGCCGAGTTTTTTCAAATTGCCAACATTGTGTGCCGGACACGTTTCGCACGGCGCACTCGTTTTTGTTGTCGAACCATTCTTGCTCATGCTGTTACCTCATTTTGGGATGGCGTTTGCTCGGTGGCGGGTGTTAAATTGCGGCTCACATTTATCAGCGATGCTTGTTCGCGCCGCAGGGCAATCAGCGCACCACGAATCAAATATGCGGTGGGGTCACCGCTGGGGCTGACCATTTCCGCTTTAATGATAGTGCCGGGCACGATGCCCAAATCCATCATCCGTCGGCGTTCGGCGCCTTTACATGCCGGAGAAATGTTGACCACCCGTCCCTGCTCGCCCGGCTTCAATGCCGACAGCGGTACGGTCGGTTCGGGCAAAACGATTTCACTTTCCGCAATCGGCTCAACCGAAACGTTTGCCGCCTGTGCAGTGGTCAATTGAACAGTGCCGGACGGCAGCCACACTTCGATGCCATCGTCGCCACGGCGCAGTACGCGCAACACGGTTCCCAAATGAATGCCGTGTTCGCCCAGTTGGCGGTATATCGCCTCCGGCTCGTCTTCCAAATGGACAACCTCTGCCGGTTGCTCCACCGGAAGCGCCGCCAGCGAAATGTGTTTTGCCTCCGGCAACCGTCCGTCTGCCGTGGGGATGGGGTCGCCGTGCGGGTCAAATCGCGGATGGCCCAGCCGATTTGCAAGGGCTTCGGTTTCTTCATGAGACAGTTTGTGCTCCAATTTATCTGACTGGGTATGCCATTCGCTCTCCGGAAAACCGGTTTGGTCGGCCAGATATCGCTCCCAAAGGCGGTGTGCCCGAATAACTTGCAACGCGTAATCGCGTCCGGAATCGGTTAACTGCCACCGATTGCCGGCGCGAGAAATCAACTGATGCCGTTCCATCTCGGTGAGTACATCGGTTGCGTCTGCCACAGAAGTGCGGAGAATTCCGGCAACGCTTTCGGGCAGCGGGGTTTCTTGGTTTCTCTCGCAGTGGTAAAAATGCTTCAGCGTGTCTTCTATCGAGATGCGGCTGGTCATTTCTTTCTTTTCTTTCCAACGATGTTCAATCACTCGCCACAGTTGCAATACCAGCACCGCCAGCACAACACCGCCAAGAAAGATAATTAGATATAGCCACAGTTGGTTGTCCATAGGTATTTCCTTCATCGGGTTCAATCGCCGAGAAATTTAGTCTCGCCTAAATTGTACATGCAAAAAAGAAGGTGTCAAATGTTTGGACACAATTTGACACCCTGTTAAACTTAAACGAGCGGAACAGAATACGCAGTGGTTAATTTACCGTCCGCACCACCGCCACCACTTTACCCTGCACTTGAACCACGCTTGGGTCCACATAAATCGGTTCCATGGTGGTGTTTTCGGGTTGCAAGCGGATGCGGTCGCCTTCATTGTAAAAGCGTTTTAAGGTGGTTTCGTCCCGGTCGGTGAGCCAGACAGCAACCATTTCGCCATTGTGTGCTTCCACTGCGGGTTTCATAATCACAGTATCGCCATCGTTAATCAGCGCATCAATCATAGATGTACCTTTCACTGTCAGGGCGAATATATCGCCGTCGGGCACCAAATCACGCGGTACTTCGATGATGTCATCCGGGGTATAGGCGCTATCCGGCACATCTATCGGCTGCCCGGCAGCGATGTGTCCCAGAAGTGGCACGGTGACGGTTCGAACCGGCAGTTGCTGCCGATTGGAGGCACCTTCCACCAACCGGATACCACGTGAAACGGTTTTGTCACGGACGATTAACCCCTCTCGCTGAAGGACATTCAGGTTATAGTTAACCACCGACGTGGACGTGATGCCGGCATATTCGCCAATTTCACGAATGGTCGGCGGATACCCGGATCGCTCGATATACATTTTAATACATTCCAGAATTTTTTCCTGCCGCGCTGATAAACTCATAACCACTCCTTTTTTGGTTCACCGATGCTGCCATGTATGTATGGCTAGCACATATATTCTATCACGAACAGTCGTTCTATGTCAAATTTGGGTTTCCGATTTTAAACCAAAAAAGGGCGGGGAAAT